>JAGHUU010000310.1 GCA_018064695.1 Candidatus Blautia equi
CTCTGTGCTTTATCCTCCTGGTTATCAAATGGAACGCTCTCCTCAAGAATGGAGAAGTCGCCGGTCTCTTTCAGATATGCGGAAACTGCTGCGATAAGCCATAATGGGTCATCGTTGAATCCGCTTCCGATGTCCATGTTGCCCTTCTTGGTAAGCGGCTGATACTGATGATATGCGGAACCATCCTCAAACTGGGTGGAAGCGATATCAATGATACGCTCACGTGCACGCTCCGGAATCAGATGAACAAATCCTAAAAGGTCCTGGCAGGAATCACGGAATCCCATACCACGTCCGGTACCGGACTCGTAGTAAGAAGCGGAACGGGACATGTTGAAGGTGATCATACACTGATACTGGTTCCAGATATTAGCCATACGGTTGATGTGCTCGTTGTCACTTGCAACATTGTATTTAGCAAACAGAACATCCCAGTAAGCGTGAAGACCTGCAAAAGCCTCATCTACACCCTCTAAGGTGCTGAAACGATCGATGAGCGCAAGAGCGCCGTCTTTGCGGATCACGTTTGGAGCGATGAATTTCTGATCTACAGGGTTCTCGCAGTAGCCGAGGACGAATACGAACTCTTTTTCCTCACCAGGAGCAAGGGTGATGTCGATCTGGTGGCTGGCAATTGGGAACCATCCGCTTGCTACGGAGTTGCGGCATTTGCCTTCTTTTACAGCATCCGGGAATGCGTTGCTGTTATTTCTGCCAATGAAGAGATCACGGCTGGTGTCATAACCGTTAACAGGTGCATTTACATGGAAGAAGCTGTAATGGTTACGACGCTCACGATACTCGGTTTTGTGATAGATGGTGGAACCGCCGTTTTCAATCTCAACCTCGCCGATGCTTAAGTTTCTCTGGAAGTTGGTCATATCGTCAACTGCGTTCCAGAGACAGAACTCTACATAGGAGAAGAGAGAGATAGTTTTAGGCTGATCGGATTCGTTGGTGAGTTTCAGACGGTTGATCTCGCAGGTTGCATCTACAGGAACGAATGCAAGAAGATTTGCGCTTAAGCCGTTTTTCTTTGTGATGAAACGGGTGTAGCCGATACCATGATGACACTCATAGCTGTCAACAGGAGTCTGGGTAGGCATTGTGCCAGGGTTCCAGATGTCATCCCCATCTTTGATGAAGTAGTATTTACCGTCAGAGTCTACAGGTACGCTCTGGTAACGATAACGGGTGATACGAAGAAGCTTAGCATCTTTAAAGAAGCTGTAACCGCCGCCGGTGTTGGAAATCAGGGTGAAGAAATCCTGAGTACCAAGATAGTTGATCCATGGGAGCGGGGTCTTAGGGGTAGTGATGACGTACTCTTTGGCCTGGTCATCAAAGTGTCCAAATTTCATGGTCTTTCCTCCTGCTATAATAAGTTTAGTGTAACATTTCATTTCCGGATCACAAAGGCACGAAAACGAATAAGTGTGGGAAATAATGGAATTTCCACATCATTGGTCATACTGGCATTAGTATATAAGATATTTTCGGAAAAATCAATCAGAATTATAAAAGAACAGAGCATGAATTCGAAACACTGAAATGACATAATATAGAAGATATAAAAAACATATCGTGTTTTTCGTTATATTGACGAAAAGGATTTTCGGTAAATAATGGCGGTTGTTTCCGTGAAACATAATAAATATAGTGCAGAAATAAATAGAAAATTTATGTTTTTGCGACAAAATTTCACGCGTGAATCAAAAAAATGGGAATCAGAAGAAAAGACACTTGTAATTTGCAGCAAAATAAAGTATGATGAGAACACGAAAACGATTTAGAAATATAAGAAAAATTACGATAGAAAGAGTAGGGCAATGATATGGTATCCTTAAAAGAGATTGCAAAACGATGCAATGTATCCGTAGCCAGTGTCAGCAAGGCCTTAAACGGCTATCCGGATATCGGTGAAGACACCAGAAATATGATTATTAAAACTGCATCAGAAATGGGCTATCTCCCTAATTCCTCAGCAATTGCCCTGAAGACAAAAAAGAGTCATAACCTTGGTGTCCTCTTTACAGATGCAGCAGCCAACGGTCTGACCCATGACTATTTCAACCACATTCTGGAGGGCTTTAAAGAAGCAGCCGAGGCCAAGGGCTACGACATCACCTTCACCAGCAGAAACATCTCCGGAATGAAGATGAACTATTATGAGCACTGCCGTTACCGCGGTGTGGACGGCGTACTGATCGCCTGCGATGATTTCTTCAGCGAGGAGATCCGCGAGCTTGTTCGTGCCGATATCCCTATCGTTACCATCGACCATGTATTTGACGGCCGCATCGCCATCGTATCCAACAACGTACAGGGTATGGAAGAACTGGTAACATATGTGTATAACAAAGGTCACAGAAAGATCGCCTATGTGCATGGCGAGGATTCCTCTGTAACCAGAAACCGCATGAATTCCTTCCACCGCACCTGCCAGAGGCTGGGCATCAATGTTCCCGATGAATA
The DNA here is from genome assembly GCA_018064695.1 of Candidatus Blautia equi. Taxonomy (GTDB): domain Bacteria; phylum Bacillota; class Clostridia; order Lachnospirales; family Lachnospiraceae; genus Blautia_A; species Blautia_A equi. Next base: position 2,476 of record JAGHUU010000310.1, read on the forward strand.
TCTGGTGGAATCCTCATACAGAGATCCCGACAGAGCGGCAGAGGCAACATCCGTTCTTCTGAACCTTAAGAATCCGCCTACCTGTATCTTTTATTCTGATGATTATGCTGCCATGGGCGGTATCAATGAGATCAGAGAGAGAGGTCTCCGTGTTCCGGAGGATGTCTCCGTTGCAGGCTATGACGGCATCACCATCGCACGTATCCTGGAGCCTAAGCTCACTACCTTATGTCAGGATACCACCGCCATTGGAAGAATCGCTGCCGAAAAGCTGGTGGAGCTCATTGAGAATCCAAAGACCACCATCATTGACAAATTTATGGTGAACGGAACGCTCTTTAAGGGTGGTTCCGTCAAGGATCTGAACAGATAATCAATGTGTCGGTAAAAAACTGGTTAATCTATAATGAATTTGTTAAATTTTAATGATTTTTTCTGTCCGCTATTCCATTTGTTTATGCAATATAGTAAAATGGAATTATTCTATAACAGATTAACTGTCTGTGCATGCAGCAGTTACATTCCTTGCTTAAAAGAGAGTGAATATCATGAAAAATACAGTCAGAAATCTCATAGTTCTTTCCGCATTGCTGATGGGTATTTCTGCAGGAACCTTGCAGAGCGCAGCTTCCGAGCAGGAGGGACAAGTCTTAAATATCTACAGCTGGAATACCGAGTTTAAGACCCGCTTAGAGGAAGTATATCCCGGCTACGAGATCGTGGACCCCGTTACCGGAAAAATTGGGGATGTCATTGTGAAATGGAACATCACCCCATCCGAGGGAGACGCATATCAGAACAATCTGGATGAGAGCATCATCCGTCAGGCCGAAGTACCTGATGATGAGAAGATCGATATCTTTCTTGTTGAGGCCGATAACGCCCTCAAATATGTATATGCAGAGCCTGCAATTGCAGTAAATATCTCTGATCTTGGCATTTCCGATTCCGCACTTTCCGGACAGTACGCATATACCAGAGATGTCACCACTGATAACAACGGAAATCTGAAGGCTGTTTCCTGGCAGGCATGTCCTGGACTCCTCATCTACAGAAGAGACATTGCACAGGAAGTTTTAGGTACCGATGATCCTAACGAAGTACAGGAATATGTAAAAGACTGGGATACCTACATGGATACCGCTGCTAAAATGGCAGAAGCCGGATATTTTATGAATTCCGCAGCTGTTGATTCCTTCCGTGTATTTTCCAATAATGTTACCTCCAGCTGGGTGAATGGCAACAAGATCAACATTGATGACAACATCATGCGCTGGGTGGATATGCCCAAGGAAATGGTGGATGCCGGTCAGACCAACGCCTACATCATGTGGAGCGATGACTGGAGCAGAGGCTTCTATGAGGAAGGAAAGGTGTTCTGCTACTTTGGACCGGGTTGGTTCTATGACTTCTGTATGGCAGTTGATGCCGAGGGCTCCGTAGGAAGCCAGGGCGGATGGGCTGCCACAAAAGGTCCGCAGTCCTTCTTCTGGGGCGGCACCTGGATCATGGCAGCAGAGGGAACCGACAATCCTTCACTTGTAAAAGAGATCATGCTGAATCTCACCTGCAACGATGAGATCATGAAGAAAATAGCCGTAAAATACGGTGATTTTGTAAACAGCAAAGCAGTCATGGAAGAGCTTGCAGTGGATGAGAACTTCGGTAATCCTGCACTTGGCGGACAGAACCCAATTCCTACATTCCTTGATGGAATTTCCGATATTGATCCAACCCACCTGTCCCCATATGATCAGGGCTGCGTGGAGGAATTCCAGACTGCTCTCAAGAACTACTTTGAAGGAAATGCTTCAAAAGAGGATGCTATAGAGCTGTTCTACAAATCAGTGGAAGAGAAGTATCCAATGCTCACACATTGATCTGATTTTAAATATTTCAGAACCATAGCCAAAGAAACGCCCACCTCGCTGAAAGCGACTTCAAATGTGGGCGTTTCCGTTACAGTTCAGACAGCGTCTGAACTGTAACATTTGAAAAGCCATGCACATGAAAATGCATGGCTTTTTCTGACAGTTTGTGGTATGATTGTGGTATGTTTGTTGTATTTGCCAACGGGAAAGGAGGATGCCTGTCTTGAGAAAAGTAAATAATAAAAAAGCTGTTCGCTATAACAGATGGGGCTACATCTTTCTGATTCCGTTCTTTCTGGTATATATTGTTTTTTCATTTATACCGCTGGTCACCACTGTATATAACGGATTCTTTGAAAATTTCCGTTCCGGATTTACCCAGGTGGGACCAAATTTTGTTGGTCTTGCCAATTATGTAAAGCTTATTTCTTCCGGAGATCTTCCGGATTATTTCCTGAATACCATGATCATGTGGGTGCTTGGCTTTATTCCGCAGATCACCCTTTCCCTCGCTATAGCGGCATGGCTGTCCGATCCTCAGATGAAGCTTAAGGGAACCGGATTCTTTAAGGTCGTGATCTATCTTCCAAACCTTATCATGGCGGCATCCTTTGCCATGCTGTTTTTCACCATGTTCTCTGATAATGGTCCTATCAACAGCATTCTGATGGAGATCGGCATGATATCCAAACCATTTAAATTTATGTCTACAAAGTGGAGCATCCGTTCTCTGGTTGGATTTATGAACTTCCTGATGTGGACAGGTCATACCACCATTTTATTGCTTGCCTCCATTCTGGGAGTCGATGCACAGCTTTTTGAAGCTGCT
>JAGHUU010000154.1 GCA_018064695.1 Candidatus Blautia equi
CCTTTACACTGACTGTTATCATGACTGTGGTAAGCCTGTGTCTGTATCCTGCAGTAAACAAGGTCTCCCTTAAGATGGGCAAAAAGAAACCGATCGTCATCGGATTCTTTACATACGCACTGGTATTCTTCCTGGCATCTATCTGCGGAAAAGGACTTGTATGGGGCATTGTAATTGCCGTATGTGCAGGTGTGCCTATGGCTATCCTTGGCATTCTTCCGCAGGCAGTAGTTGCGGATATTGCGGAGACAGACGCCTACGAGTCCGGCGAGGAGAGAAGCGGTATGTTCTTTGCCGCAAGAACCTTTGCCATGAAGATGGGACAGGCCATCTCCATGCTGGTATTCACCTCTGTTGTAGCTAAATTCACCGGCGAGACCGGTGTGAATCCATTCGGATACCGCCTGACAGCCATCATTGCAACAGTATTCTGTCTGTTTGGTATGGTAATGTTCCTGCTCTACAATGAGAAGCTGATCATGGGCAAGCTGGCACAGAAAAAGAAAGTAGTAAAAAAGATCTGATCGAAAGCATATAGAAGGAGTTTTTACATGGCAAAAGATGAAGGCCTGATGGGAAATGAAAAGATAGAGGAAGCCATTGCCGCCTTTCTTAAGGAGAGTAATGAGGAGAATCTGGCGGTGGCACTGACTGCCATTCGAAGAAGAATGAAAGAGGGCGGCCAGCTTGTGGTGGCTGTGGATCCCTCCCCGGTATCCAACGTGCAGATCCGCATGATGGAGCTCCCTGACGGCAGAAAATGGGTGCCGGTCTTCACAAGCTTTGAAGAGCAGATGGCCGGTAAAGACAAAGTAATGTCCACCTTCCTGGCAGACATGGGTCAGCTTTTTGATATGGTTCTTCAGGAGCCTTCCGTTTCAGGCATCCTCCTGAACCCATGGAACCTGAAACTGGCAATGAATAAACAGGTCCTTCAGATCGTGAAGGGCGAATGAGATATAAGAAAAAAAGGAGATCTACTATGGCTAGAAAAGCAAAAATGGTGCTGGATAAGGAATTTTCCATCGCCCCAATTGACAACCGCATCTATGGCTCCTTTATTGAGCATCTGGGAAGAGCCGTATACGACGGTATTTACCAGCCGGGACATCCGCTGTCCAATGCGGACGGATTCCGTACCGATGTCATTGATCTGGTAAAAGAACTGAATGTGCCCATCGTACGTTACCCTGGTGGAAACTTTGTTTCCAACTTCTTCTGGGAGGACAGCGTTGGCCCTGTGGAGGAGAGACCACACCGCCTGGATCTGGCATGGAAGAGCCTGGAAAAGAATGAGGTAGGCCTTGGCGAGTTCCATAAATGGGCGAAAGCCGCAAACTCTGATGTCATGCTGGCCATCAACCTTGGAACCAGAGGCGTGGCAGATGCATGCAACCTTCTGGAGTACTGCAACCATCCATCCGGAACCAAATACAGTGATCTCCGTATCAAACATGGCAGAAAAGATCCATACAATATCAAGACCTGGTGCCTTGGAAACGAGATGGACGGTCCATGGCAGATCGGAAGCAAGACCGCAGATGAGTACGGCAAGCTGGCAAACGAGACCGCAAAAGCCATGAAGCTCATTGACCCATCCATCCAGTTTGTGGTATGCGGAAGCTCCAACCGCAGCATGCCTACTTATGCAATCTGGGAGGACACCGTTCTTTCTCATACTTATGACAACGTAGATTATCTTTCCCTTCACACTTACTACGGAAACCGCTCCGGTGACAGCAATGACTTCCTGGCAAAATCCGATGATATGGATGCCTTTATCAAAGAGATCATTGCAACCTGTGACTATGTAAAAGCGAAAAAACGCAGCAAAAAGACCATCAACTTAAGCTTTGATGAGTGGAACGTATGGTACCACTCCAACGCAGCAGATAATGACATCACAGAGAACCATCCATGGCAGGTGGCACCGCCAATGCTTGAGGATATCTATAACTTTGAGGATGCGCTGTTGGTAGGCCTTATGCTTATCGTACTTCTCCGCCATGCGGACCGCGTGAAAGTGGCATGTCTGGCACAGCTCATCAACGTTATTGCGCCTATCATGACAGATGCAAAGGGCGGCGGCTCCTGGAGACAGACTATTTTCTATCCGTTTATGCATGCTTCCACCTATGGCCGCGGAACCGCGCTGCTTCCTGTTATCACATCCACCAGACACGACACCGCCTCCTTCGGAGATGTTACCGATGTGGAGTCCGTAGCTGTCTACAACGAGGAGAAGGAGGAAGTGACCATCTTTGCCGTAAACAGAAACCTGAAGGAGGATGTAGTTCTGACCACAGACGTGAGAAGCTTTGAAGGCTATCATGTGGTAGAGCATATCGTTCTTGAAAACGAGGATCTGAAGGCAGAGAACTCCTTTGGAAATGAGAAAGTAAAACCTGAGACCGTAAATCAGACCACCATGGAGGATGGAATCCTGACCAGCATGCTGCACAAAGCATCCTGGAATGTGATTCGCCTGGCTAAATAATTATGAAAGAAGCTAAAAAGGAGCCTTCCGGTTCCGCCTTTAAAAGCTTTCTCTCTTTTCTGAAAAAGATCCATCTTCCGGCGATCCTTGGGATCCTGGCTTTTTACCTGCTATGCGTATATGCCATCTGGTTTCTGGAGTACGCAAAAACCACAGATACCTCCTATTCCAGAGTGGTTCTGTGGAGCACCATTGCAGTATTTGGACAGGATATGCAGGATCATTTCCCGGAAACCATCACAGGACAGCTCCTGGTGCTGGTGCTGATGTTATTTTCCATGTTCGGCGTGTCGGCTGTGACAGGTTACATCTCATCGGCCTTCGTTGAACACAAAATGGATCCAAGGAGAGGAATCAATAAAGTGAAAAAATTAGAAAATCATATCGTGATCTGCGGAATGAAGGATAACCTGAAAAAACTGATCCAGGATATCCTCCGGAAAAACCATCTGCTGTCACTCACAGATATCGTACTGATCAACAACGCGGACGAGCTCCGCATGCAGGCGCTTTTAGAAGACCCGGATCTGAAGGGCATCCACTATATCCGCGGTGACTTTACCGAGGAACAGACCCTTCTGGACGGAAACATTCGCCGTGCAGCCCGTGCCCTGATCCTTGGCGAGAACGAGGAAGGACTGGACAATGAGCTGGTGGATTCCCGCGTGTTCGTGGCAGCGCTTATGGTAAAAGAGCTGAACAGCACCTGCCAGATCTGCTCCGAGGTGCGCACCAGCCGTTACCGCGGCTATCTGGAAGCACAGCACTGCGGAGAAGTTATCTATGCGGAGGAGTTTGCCCAGTATATTCTGGCTACTTCCACAAACTACGCCGGCATGAGCAAGGTGCTGAGCGCCCTTATCGACAATGGAGACGGCGTGAGCGTGCAGATAGAACCTGTGGAGGAAAAATGGTTTGGAAAGACCTTCGGAGAAGCAGGCGCTTATTATAAAAAGACCTCCGGCATCATGGTGCTGGGCGTTCTGGAAAACATGGGAGCTGAAAAATCCCTGAAACAGTCCATCATCCGCGAGGCGCAGAAGAGCGCCAGCTACGGAGAAGTCATCTCCCGCTTAAAAGAGGTGAAAGGGCTGGAGATGAACCTGCCGCGTCTGAACCCTAAGGACGATTTTGTGCTGGGCAAAGATATGGGATTTATCATCCTTGGACAGGAGGTGGAGGGATGAGAGAGAAGAACCGCAATGTGGATGCCGTTATAAAAAGCCTCAGAACCTTTGACCT
>JAGHUU010000033.1 GCA_018064695.1 Candidatus Blautia equi
TTGCGAAGCAAAACTTTACATATGCCTGCGAAGTTACTGTTAACTGGCTTACCAGTGAACAGTAACAGAAAAAGTCGTGTGATACGGAGGTTTTCAAACGGCATATTTCGTGGTATTCTTATTGTGGTATTTTTTGTAGATTAAGGAGGTACACTATCACCCGGTGTAAAACAATATGAATACAAAGAAAAATTATGGAAAAACACTGCGCGCCTGTTACCTGGGCTTTATCACACAGGCCATTTCTGCCAACTTTGCGCCGCTTCTGTTTCTGACTTTTTACAGAACCTACGGCATAACCTTCAGTAAGCTGGCTCTGATCTCCACCACATTTTTCTTCACCCAGCTGGTGGTGGACCTGATCTGTGCAAAATTCGTGGATAAGATCGGCTACCGTGTGAGCATTGTGCTCTCAGAGGTAACCTCCGGCATTGGCCTTGCAGGTCTGGCATTCCTTCCTGACCATATGGCAAACCCTTTTGCCGGCATCATCATATGTACCATCGTTTATGCAATCGGAAGCGGACTTATCGAGGTTCTCTGCAGCCCTATTGTGGAGGCCTGTCCATTTGAAAATAAAGAAGGAACCATGAGCCTTCTTCATTCCTTCTACTGCTGGGGTTCCGTTGGCGTCATTCTTGGCTCCACCTTATTCTTTACCCTGTTCGGCATTGAAAACTGGAGAATGCTGGCCTGCCTCTGGGCAGTGATCCCGCTCTACAACATTTATAACTTTGCCACCTGTCCTATTGAAACTCTGGTGGAAGAGGGCGAGGGTATGACCATCACCCAGCTCTTTAAGACAAAGATCTTCTGGCTCCTTCTGGTCCTTATGGTATGCGCCGGTTCCTCCGAGCTTGCCATGGCACAGTGGGCATCCGCTTTTGCAGAGTCCGCCCTTGGTGTATCCAAGACCGTTGGAGACCTGGCAGGCCCCTGCGGCTTTGCCATCTTTATGGGAATCAGCCGTGTGCTTTACGGAAAATTCGGTGAGAAGGTTGACCTGACCGTGTTTATGATGGGCTCCGGCATCATGTGCATCTGCTGTTATCTGATTGCAGCACTTGCAAGCATTCCGGTACTTGGCCTTATAGGATGTACCCTCTGCGGATTCTCCGTAGCCATCATGTGGCCGGGCTCCATCAGTATTTCATCTAAAACCCTGCCAACCGGCGGTACTGCCATGTTTGCTCTGCTTGCCCTTGCCGGCGATCTGGGCGGAGCAGTGGGACCTGCCATTGTGGGAAATGTAACCCAGAGAAACGGTGAGAACCTTCAGGCCGGTGTGCTGGCCGGAATCGGTTTTCCGGTGGTGCTGGTCATCAGTGTCATAATCTTAAGGAAATGGAGAAAAAACAATGCGATTAAGTGAACTCTTAAAATTTGAAAAGATCACGATTCAGTGTCATGATAATCCGGATGCGGATGCCATTGCCTCCGCCTTTGGCCTTTACTGTTATTTTAAAAGCCAGGATAAGGATGTCAGAATCATCTACAGCGGCAGAAACCGTATCCAGAAATCCAATCTGGTGCTGATGCTGGATAAGCTGAATATCCCAATCGAATATGTGGATCCTTATGAGGCAGGCAAGGAGACAGTGAAAGGTCTTCTCTTAACCGTGGACTGCCAGTATGGCGCAGGAAATGTGACTAAGATCCCTGCTGAGGAGGCAGCCATCATCGACCATCATCAGGTGGAGATCTCCGATGTGCCTCTTTCCTATATTATTCCGGGCATGGGAAGCTGCTCCACACTGGTGTGGAAGCTTCTTGGCGAGGAAGGCTATCAGGTGACCGACGACAACAATCTGGGAACCGCACTGTATTACGGCCTTCTCTCCGATACCAATCATTTTGCGGAGATGAACAACCCTCTGGACCGCGATGCCCAGGATCAGCTGCCGCACAACAAGGCCTATATCACCATGTTCCTGAACTCCAACATTTCCATGGAGGAGTTTGAGATCGCAGGTGTGGCTATGCTGCGCTACAGCTATAACGACGAGTATCACTTTGCAGTCATCAGATCCCACCCATGTGATCCTAACATTCTGGGTGTCATCAGTGACTTCCTGCTCCAGGTAGATAAGATCTACACCTGCCTGGTATATAACGAGACAAACGGAGGCTACAAGCTCTCTATCAGAAGCTGCGTCCGCGAGGTCAATGCCAGCGAGCTGGCTGCGTTCCTCTGCGCAGGCGTTGGCTCCGGCGGCGGTCATTACGGCAAAGCCGGCGGCTTCATAAGCGGTGCCAAGCTGCAGGAGCAGTTCAGCGGCGTTCATGCGGAGGCCTTCTTCAACCAGAGAATGCTGGAATATTTCCAGCACTACGATCTCATTTACGCAGATACCTATGAGGCAGATACGACCAGCATGACCCTTTACCAGAAACAGAACCTGCCAATCGGCTTTGTGAAAGCTGCCGATGTGCTGCCTGTGGGAACCCCGATCACCATCCGCTCCCTGGAGGGCGATATGGACCTTAAGGTGGAAGAGGATCTGGTTATCATCATTGGTATCAAGGGTGAGGTTTATCCAAACCGCTGGGAGAAATTCAGCCGTTCCTACAGCGTGATCTCCGACACCTACGATTTTGAAAAATGCGTGGTGAACAGTGAATATATCCCTGTCATCAAGAACCGCATGGACGGCAAAAACCTTCTGCTCACGGACTATGCAAAAACCTGCGTCTCCACCGGAAACGTGCAGATCTATGCCAAACCGCTGGAAAAAGCAGCAAAGGTATTCACCGCATGGGATAAAGAAAAATATATGGCCGGAAAAGCCGGCGATTATCTGGCAGTTCGAAACGACGACCTGCACGATGTTTATATTGTAGAGCGTGAGATCTTTGGCATCTCTTATGCCAGGGTAGAAGAGTAACAGGAGATAAGAAACATGGCAGAATATACCTATGACGCGTTTATAAGCTACCGTCACTGTGAAAAAGATAAATATGTGGCAGAAAAGCTGCATGAGATGCTGGAGTCCTACCGCCTGCCGGCAAGCATCAGAAAAAATCATGAGGGCGGAAAAACAAAGATCAACAGAGTTTTCCGCGATAAGGATGAGCTTCCGTTAACCAACAACCTGGAAGATCCTATCATGAAAGCCCTTTCCTCATCAGAATACCTGATCGTCATCTGCTCCCCAAGACTCAAGGAGTCCATCTGGTGCAGACGCGAGATCGAGACCTTCATTCAGATGCACGGCCGCCAGAATGTGCTGGCTGTTCTCATTGAGGGTGAGCCTTCCGACTCCTTCCCGGATGAGCTGCTCTATGCAGAGGAAGTGGTAAAGCATCCTGACGGAACCGAAGAGACCGTAAAGAAAATGCTGGAGCCTCTGGCTGCGGACTTCCGCGGGGAGACCACAGGAGAGATCAAAAAAGCCATGAAGGA
>JAGHUU010000186.1 GCA_018064695.1 Candidatus Blautia equi
TGTTATGAAGGACCTGGCTGCCCAGGGAATGACCATGCTCTGTGTTACCCATGAGACGGGCTTCGCCCGTGAGGTTGCAGACCGTGTAGTCTTCATGGCAGACGGCATGATCCTTGAGGAAGGCAAACCGGAGGAGCTCTTCTCCGCCCCGAAAACAGAGAAAGCAAAACAGTTCCTGAAGAGTGTTTTATAAGCTAGCATTTCTATTTATCTGCATCTGAAAAAATAAGAGGGCATTGCGTTATGATGAAGCTTCTCATCACAGCGCAATGCCCTCTTTTATTTATGCCTGTTCCATTACCGTTTCTTATTCTTTTATCTGTTCCTATTCTTTTATCTGTTCCTGCTCTTTTATCTGTTCCTACTCTTTTCCACAAGCTTGCTATAGATGCGGCTCATCATCCATGGCTCGGTGACGTAGGCTTCCAGCTCATCTGCTGGGATCCAGCCCACCTTGCTGTTCTCATCCGGCTTGATCTGGAGGTCATCCGTCTCATCTGCCTCAAATAGATAGGTTACATTCATATGCAGGTGGCAGGTCACATACTTGCCGCGCTTCTCGTGCCCCTCCACGATGAGGGTCTCAATAGAGAAGATCTCTTCGCTGATAGGTCTGATGTTCTGAACTCCGGTCTCCTCCCGCACCTCACGGAGGGCTACGGAGTAAAGATCGGTCTCGCCATCCGCGTGTCCGCCGGTCCAGGACCAGGAATTATAAATGTTGTGATAGGCCATCAGGACCTTAGTGCGCTCTTTATTTACCACCCAGGCGGATGCTGTCATATGGCAGAGCTCGTTGTCACGAAGAAATGGGGTTTCTGCTGTAGTCAGGAATTTCAGGATGTTCTTCTGATCCCGTTCCTCCTGCTCATTGTATGGGCGATACTCTCTCAACTGCTTCAGCAGCTTTTCCATAGGCTCCGGCCTCCTTATCTGTCGTAGGATTCACAGAAGCACATGAAGGTACATGGCTCGTTGGAAGGATTTCTGTAGATGTGATCCTGTCCGGATTCAAAGCGGAATACGTCGTCCTTGGAGAGCTGGTATTTGCCATCCAGCACGGTAAGCTCCAGCACACCCTCGGTTACGGAGAGGTATTCTCTGGTCTTCTCGCCGTGTCTTCCGGCGTCATACTGTCCATGTGGCTCCAGCTGTACTTTATAAAGCTCTACCCTGCGGTTATCCTCATATGGGAAGCAGGTCCATACGCGGTACTGTCCGGCTCTGCCCTTAGTTGGAACGGAGGATGGAATGTGTACCATACAATAGTCCTGCGGCGGCTGCTCCAGCAGGTCGTTTAACTCAATGCGAAGTCCGCTGGTGATCTTTCCCAGCACACCTATGGATGGGTTGGCCCCGCCTTTTTCGATCTGCGCCAGCATGCTTTTGCTGACACCGGTCTGCTCGGAGAGAGCGTCAAGGCTCATGCCGTTTGCGTGACGGATCCTCTTTAAATTTGCTGCAATGTTTTTAGAAATCTGGTCCACGTTTCATACCTTCCTTATCATAAACTGTCTTTTCAGCGGTAAATTCCCGGAAAAGAATAAAAAAAGAGCGCAGGAATGCTGAATAAAATCAGTTTCCGCGCTCGCCTTTGAGCTGTTTTATATAGAAACGATTTCACTCAATCGTTTCAACGTGTGTATTATATCGTATAAAAAGAAAGATTGCAACAGCTTTTTTTATTTCGCGATAACTATATTTTAAGCCAGTTTCGCGAAGGTATGCCTGTTATGGCAGTTACATTATAATGGACGAATCCCTATCTTTGTATTATCGTTAATAAATTATTTATAATGACATCCCTCTCCGCCTTTGTTAAAATAATTATCAGAGTTGAGGGTGCTCAAAAAAAACAAGAGAAAGAGGTATTCAAATGAAAAAAGAAAAGAAAATGTCTCTTGCCCTGCAGATTTTTATCGGTCTTGGTCTTGGTATTATTGCAGGCCTGATCTTCATGGCAGCAGACAAAGCTGACTGGGCGAACAACTATGTAAAACCGTTCGGAACCATCTTCCTGAACCTGATCAAATTCATTGTTGTTCCTATTGTACTCACATCTATCATTTCCGGTGTTATCTCCATGAAAGATATCAAAAAAGTGGGCTCCATCGGAATCAAAACCGTTCTTTATTACATGCTCACCACCGCGTGTGCAGTAACCATCGGTCTTATCTTCTCCAACCTGTTCAAGGGAACCTATCAGGTTCTTGAGACCAGCGGTCTGGAGTATGAGGCTACCTCTACAGCAAAATTAATGGACACTCTGGTTGGTATCTTCCCATCCAACATCATCGCTCCTATGTCCAACGCTACCATGCTGCAGGTTATCGTGATCGCTCTTTTCTTCGGTTTCGGTATCATTCTGGCAGGTGAAAAAGGCCAGCCACTGGCTGTATGGACCCAGAGCATGTGTGATGTCAGCATGGTCATTATGGACCTGATCCTTAAGCTGTCCCCTATCGGTGTATTCTGCCTCATCACCCCTGTAGTGGCAACCAACGGTCCACAGATCCTCGGATCCCTGGCTATGGTTCTTCTCACCGCTTATGTGGCATATATCGTTCACGCAGTGATCGTATATTCCTCCACAGTTAAAGCTATGGCAGGTCTCAGCCCTCTTGAATTCTTCAAGGGTATGGCACCGGCTATCATGATGGCATTCTCCAGTGCTTCCTCCGTGGGAACCCTTCCGATCAACATGGAGTGTACTGAGAAGCTTGGTGCTGAAAAGGATGTTGCAAGCTTCGTTCTCCCGCTTGGCGCTACCATCAACATGGATGGAACCGCTATTTATCAGGGTGTATGTGCAGTCTTCATCGCACGCTGCTTCAATATGGATCTCACTCTGGCGCAGATGGTCACCATCGTGCTTACCGCCACCCTGGCTTCCATCGGAACTGCTGGTGTTCCGGGTGCCGGTATGGTAATGCTTGCCATGGTACTGCAGAGCGTCAATGTTCCTATCGAAGGTATCGCACTTGTTGCCGGCGTTGACCGTATCTTTGATATGGGCCGTACCACCGTTAACATTACCGGTGATGCCGCATGTGCCATCATCGTTTCCAAACTGGAAGAAAGAAAAGCAAAGAAAGCAAAGAAATAAAAACATATAAGATCATATAAAAAACTGCAATGGTTCCCTCAGCCATTGCAGTTTTTTTGTATCGTAATTTATCTTTTCAGTTACTGAATCTTAGCAAGAGCCTGCTCCAGGCGGTCCATTCCCTCTTTGATATCTGCCATGGAAGCAGGGTATGCCAATCGGATGGTTCCAGGCATCTTAAAGGCATCGCCCGGGGTGATGGCGATCTTTGCTTCCTCGAGAACATAGGCACAGAGGTCCATGGAGTTCTCGATCACCTTTCCGTTTCCTTTCTTTCCAAGGAAAGAAGTGATATCCGGCATCAGGTAGAAGGCACCGTCAGGCTTTGTGCAGGTGACACCCGGGATGCTGCTCATACGCATATATGCGTAGTCTCTTCTTCTCTCATACTCCTCCTTCATGCGAAGCACATCTGCCTCGCACTCCTTCAGCGCCGTCAAAGCCGCATACTGAACAAAGGATGTGGAATTGGAGGTGCAATTGCTCTGGATGGCTACAATAGCCTTTGCAACATCTGCAGGCGCAGCGGAGTATCCAAGTCTCCAGCCTGTCATGGCGAAAGCTTTGGAAAATCCGTTTACGGTAATGCTGTGGGCATAGATCTCATCAGAAAGAGATGCCACACTCACATGCTCTTTTCCATAGATCAGCTTCTCATAAACTTCATCAGCCAGAATATAAAAATCATATTTTACAGCCATTTCTCCAAGCTTTAACAGGCTCTCTCTGTCGTAGCAGGCGCCGGTTGGATTGTTTGGCGTGTTGATGACGATCAGTTTGGTTTTGTCTGTCACAGCAGCCTCAATGGCTTCCAGATCCAGCGTGTAGTCTTTACCCGGTTTTACAAGGACAGGAGTTCCGTTGGCCATCTTTACCATGTCCACATAGCTGACCCAGCATGGGGTAGGGATCAGAACCTCATCCCCCTCATCAACTACTGCCATAATGGCATTGTAAACTGCCTGCTTGGCTCCGGTGGAGATACAGATCTGGGATGGCTCGTAGTGCATGCCATTCTCCTTCTCCAGCTTCTCTGCCACTGCTTTTTTCAGTTCCGGGATGCCGCTTACGGAGACATATCTGGTCTTTCCCTCCGCAAGAGCTTTGTTTCCTGCCTCCAGGATCTTTTCAGGGGTATCAAAATCCGGCTCACCGATGTGAAAAGCCAGGATCTCCATTCCATCTGCACGCATAGCATCGATCTTAGCTGCCAGTGCGTTGGTAGCGGATACGGATACCTTCTGCATTCTTTTTGCTAACATAAAAACCTCTCATTCTGTCCATCGTGATGACTGAAAAACTACTGTTTCACCGGTGCTTAGCGGAAGCTGTTTGCCCATCCCACCAGTGAATTGTGGTACACATTTTCAATAATGTCCTGATACATGCGATCTGTCACAGGACCGTTCTTTTTCATTTTTTCGTAGATGACCTTCTGGAGTTCCACCACGGTCATCTCCTGCAGGGATTTTCCTGCCGGAATCTCCACATCATCCAGAATTCTGCCGGACTTCGGAGCTTCTTTTACAGGCTGCACAGGAGCTGTGAAGGCAGGCTGTGCAGGAGCTTCTTTCGGCTCTTCAGTCACAGGTTCCGGAGCTGCCGGTTTCACAGGTGCCGGCTCTTCCTTCTTTTCCGCAGGTGCTTTTTTCACAACAGTCTGCTGTTCCACCGCAAATGCTTCTTTTGCAGGTGCCTCCTGCTGCGGCATCTCATATGGAGCAATGCTCTCTGTCTCCAGAACTCCATCCAGGACAATGCTGCCGGCCGGTACCCATACCTCACCGGAGTTTCCAGATACTTCCACATTCAGTCTGCCGTTGTCCGCGTGGATCTTTTTGCCGGAGAGAACGCCAACGTACTCTCCAATGCCGTCTGCCGGAAGGTTGAACCATGCGCTGTTGTCATCGTTATTTACGGTCACAAGCACGTTCTGGCCGTCACAGTTTCTGGAAAATGCGTACTGTCTGGTGGTCAGGGTGTGCTCTGTATAGTTTCCGTATGCCAGTGCCTTCAGCTGCTGGCGGGCTTTACCCAGTTTGGATACCACTGCGGTACACCAGTTGTTCTTCACTGCGTCCTTATAGTCATCCAGGTTGATATATGGGCGGAGGGAATCATCGGAGAATCGCTCTTTTCTGCCCTCCATGCCAAACTCGGAGCCATAGTAAACAGATGGAATACCAGGCAGTGTATAGAGAAGCACATGGGTAGGAACAAAGTGTGCTTTGTTATTCAGCTTTGTATAGATTCGCTCCACATCATGGTTGTCCACAAAGTTGTAAAGCTTCAGGCCACCGCCGCCGTTGTTGCGTCCAAGGTCATTGAGACGTCTTACGGTGTGTGCGGTCTCAAAATAGTTGTGATCGTTGTGGCTGGAGTACAGCGCCTTATGCAGATG
>JAGHUU010000317.1 GCA_018064695.1 Candidatus Blautia equi
CCGCCATGAAGAAAGCGGTTGGTCTTAAAATCCATACTCTTTCCTCCTATATAATTATATGATTCGTGTTATACGGAACAAAAAGCACCCCGAAGAGGAGTTCTCCGGGGTGCCAGATGGTTCAGGACTTATTTCTGCTCAAGGTCAAAGCCGAAGTAGCGTACTGCGTTATTGTAGGAGATGCCTTTGATGATCTTCTCAAGGGTCTTGTAATCTGCAGGATACTCTCCGTTCTCTACCCATCCGCCAATCAGGTTACAAGCGATACGACGGAAATACTCGTGTCTTGTGTAGGAAAGGAAGCTTCTGGAGTCGGTAAGCATACCGATGAAGTTTCCAAGAAGGCTAAGGCTTGCAAGGGAGGTCATCTGATCGATCATGCCTGGTTTGTGATCGTTGAACCACCATGCGCTGCCCTGCTGGATCTTGCCTACGAACTCGCTGCTCTGGAAGCATCCGATAATGGTTCCGATGGTAGCGTTATCAGCAGGATTTAAGGAGTAAAGGATGGTCTTTGGAAGCTCGCCGGTAACTGCAAGTGCGTTCAGGAAATCGGTCATCTCCTGTGCAGGTGCGTAGTTATTGATACAGTCGATACCTGCATCAGGTCCAAGGTTTCCGTAGATCATGCCGTTGTTGTCACGTTTTACGCCATAGTGAAGCTGCATTACCCAGTTTCTCTTAGCGTACTCGCGGCCCATCTCAAGCATGAATGCGGTCTCGAATTTCTTCTTCTCTACAGGATCCAGCATCTCGCCGCCAAGTCTCTTAGCGAAGATTGCCTCTACCTCTTCAGCAGAAGCAGGCTGGTACATTACATAGTCAAGGGAGTGGTCAGAGATGATACAGTCGTTTGCTACAAAGTAGTCCAGACGGATTCTGAGAGCCTCAATGAGAGCTTTGAAGGAATCGATCTTAACGCCTGCCACATCGCCGAGCTTCTTCATATAGTCAACCCAGTCAGGTTTTGCTACGTTCATGGCTTTCTCAGGTCTCCATGCAGGAAGAACCTGTACATCAAAGGTAGGATCCTCTTTGATGAGTTTGTGCCACTCAAGGGTATCTGCAGGGTCATCGGTGGTAGCTACCAGAGTAACGTTGGACATTTTGATGAGGTCACGTGGTCTTCTGCCCTCGCCCTGAAGCTGTGCGTTGCAGAGATTCCATACTTCCTCAGCGGTATCTCCGTTCAGATATCCGTCATAGCCAAAGTATTTCTTAAGCTCAAGGTGGCTCCAGTGATACAGTGGGTTTCCGATTGCCAGGGACAGAGTCTCTGCCCATTTCTGGAATTTCTCTCTGTCGGAAGCGTCGCCGGTGATGTATTTTTCTTCTACACCGTTGGTACGCATCTGACGCCATTTGTAGTGATCACCGCCAAGCCATACCTGGGTGATGTTGTCGTATTTCTTGTTCTCGTAAATTTCCTTTGGATTTAAGTGGCAGTGATAATCCAGTACAGGAACGGTTGCTGCATACTCGTGATAGAGTTTCTTGGCAGTCTCGGTCTCAAGAAGGAAATCTTTATCCATAAATGCTTTCATTGTTCTCTTCTCCTGTTTTTATAATCTTAAAAAGGGCAGCAGCCTCTGATTCAGCTGCTGCCCGGAAAGTTTTCACTTAATTAAACGTATTTTTTCAGAGTTGCACGAACTGCGCCTTCGCCTGCAATAAGCTCGTTGAAGTATGCAACTACCTTATCAGCTACGCCAGCCTCAACAAGGTCAAGGCCATAGATCTTAGCGTTGGTAAGGATTGGTTTCAGATCCTCAACAGTTACGGTATCGCCAAGTTTGATTCCAGCAATGAGAGGTTTAACGGTATCGGTCATTGGATCTGGGCTGAGCTCAAACTCTTTTCCGTCATCGCCGATAGCCATCATGTAGCGGATCCATCCTGCCTGTACAAGTGGGATGAGTTTCAGATCGTTTACATCAAGCTCTGGGGAAGCGATGTAAGCTTTCATGGTCTCACCGAAACGGATAGCCAGCTTCTGGGAGGTATCGGTAGCGATACGCTGTGGGGTATCAGGCATGAATGGGTTAGGAACACGTACGTTCAGTACGGTGTCGATGAACTCTTTAGGATCAAGGATGCCTGGGTTAACTACTACAGGAAGTCCCTCTTTGTATCCTACAACCTCTACCAGTTTCTTAAGTTCAGGATCGTTCATCTCATCAGAGATCTTGGTGTGTCCAAGAAGACATCCGTAAACTGCAAGACAGGTATGCAGTGGGTTCAGACAGGTACAAACTTTCATCTTCTCTACTTTATCTACGGTCTCGCGCTCAGTAAAGATGATGCCGCCCTTGGTCATGTCTGGTCTTCCGTTAGGGAAGGAATCCTCGATTACAAGGTACTCGGTCTCCTCTGCGTTAACGAATGGAGCAACATAGGATTTCTTGGAGGTGATAACAGGCTCAAGCTCCTCGATGCCGTCTGCTTTCAGCATAGCCTCTACAGATGCGTCAGGTCTTGGGGTGATCTTATCGATCATGGACCATGGGAAGGATACTTTGCTGTAATCTTTGATATAGTCAACGAAACCAGCCTCAGCTTTTCCGTTCTCTACCCATTTCTCAGCGAAAGCTACGATTGGAGCTTTCAGTTTGTCACCATTGTGGGAGCAGTTATCGGTGGAAACCATAGCGATTGGTTTCTGACCTGCAAGGTAACGGGTGTAAAGAAGGGATGCAACTTTACCAAGGTAGCTCTTTGGCTGTGCAGGTCCTTCTACAAAGTCGGAAGCGATATCAGGAATGATCTCACCTTTTCCGTTTACAAGGCTGTAGCCTTTCTCGGTAATGGTGAAGGTACACATCTGAAGGGAATCTTTGGAGAAGATCTCTTTCAGTCTGCTGTACTCAGCCTCGTTCTGGGAATCAAGCATACGGGACTCTACGATACCACCAACGATGGTCTTATCTACAGTACCGTTAGCTTTCAGAGTAGCCATGATACCATAGTTGTCATGTGGCCAGTACATTTTTTCTACGATCTCGTAATCGAAACCTTCTACACCAACGATACCGGTATCGATAATGCCCTGATCAAGAAGTCTCTGTGCGATGTTGCAGTGGAATGCACGGAAAAGGTTACCTACACCGAAATGTACCCAGAATGGTCTTTCTTTGGTGTTTTCAATTACTGCTGCGCGATCAAATTTAGGCAGATCATAGCCTTTTGCTTCCCACTCAGCTCTGTTAGCTAAGCCCTGTTCATTAATTTTCATTTGAACCGTCTCCTTTGATTTTTTTCTTACTGAAATATTAGTTGCTGGAAAATAGTCGCTCTTTTTCCGTTGGGATAATTATACTAAAAGGTGTGTAAAAAATCCAGAGATTTGTTACATATCACCATATAAT
>JAGHUU010000103.1 GCA_018064695.1 Candidatus Blautia equi
TTGCAGCTCTTGAGGCTTGCGGATGCGACAAAGCTAAAGAGATCCTTGCTCAGAAAGACTTCCTTGCTAAGAAATCCCAGTGGATCTTCGGTGGTGACGGTGGGCATACGATATCGGCTTCGGTGGTGTAGACCATGTTCTTGCTTCCCAGCGTGATACCAACATCATGGTATTCGATACCGAGGTTTACTCCAACACTGGTGGACAGTCCTCCAAGTCTACTCCTACCGGTGCAATTGCTCAGTTCGCAGCTGGCGGTAAAGAGACCAAAAAGAAAGATATGGCTTCCATCGCTATGTCCTATGGTTATGTATATGTAGCTCAGGTTTCCATGGGTGCTGATATGGCTCAGACTGTTAAAGCAATCTCTGAGGCAGAGGCTTATCCAGGACCATCCCTGATCATCTGCTACGCTCCATGTATCAACCATGGTATCAAGAAAGGTATGGCTAAAGCTCAGACTGAGGAAGAGCTGGCAGTAAAAGTTGGTTACTGGCATAACTTCCGCTTCAACCCAGCAGCTGAGAACAAGTTCACTCTTGATTCCAAAGCTCCTAACATGGAAGACTACCAGGCATTCCTTGACGGCGAGGTTCGTTACAACTCCCTGAAACGTCAGAATCCTGAGAAGGCTGCAAGACTGTTCGCTAAGAACGAGGCTGAGGCTAAGGCTAGATACGAGTATCTGACCAAACTTGGCGATCTTCACAGCGCTAACTAATTTGAAGCTTAATCTTAAATAAGAAAGGGCCGTGGTGCTTAGGCACCACGGCTTTTTTGTTTTATCTGCCTGTCAGCGAGTTAGATATTTCTTTGACAATATAGAAAAGTGTGTGTAAAATAGAAGAAGTTTAATAAGAAGGAGGCAGGTATCCTATGAAAGAACTGGTAAAAAAACTCTATAATAATTCTGTAGTACGATATATCTTCTTTGGCGGCTGTACTACCATGGTGAATCTGGTCAGCTTTTATATTCTGAGAAAAGTGGGCATGGAACTGAACATTGCCAACATTATCTCTATTGTGCTGGCTATTCTTTTTGCCTATGTTGTGAATTCTCTCTTTGTGTTCCAGGATAAATGTGAAACTCTGAAAGATCATATTCAGCCGTTTATCAAATTTATCAGCGCAAGAGGCGTGACCATGATCATTGAGATCGGCGGTGTATGGCTGTTTGTAGAGAAAATGGGCATGAACGATATGGTTGGAAAGATCATTACAAACGTGGTAGTTCTGATCCTGAACTATGTGTTCAGTAAATTCTTTGTATTTACCACCAACAAATAACAGATAAGATAAATAAACAGTAAGTAGATTCGGGAGCATTAGTATGAGACTTGAAGAAGCAGTGAAAAGTGTAAAAGCGCTGGATGCGCAGGCCATGGAGAGAGCCATGCAGCGGTGGGATAACATTGCAAAACCGCTGCGATCCCTTGGAAAAATGGAGACCATCATCACAAGGATCGCCGGAATGACAGGGGATGCGGGCGTGCATTTTGAGAAAAAAGCGCTGGTGGCCATGTGCGCCGATAACGGTGTTGTGGAGGAGGGTGTAACACAGTCCCCTCAGGACATCACAGCATTATGTGCCAACAATTTTGTGGCGGGCATCACCACAGTATGTGAGATGTGTAAATATTGCGGTGTGGACCTTTTCCCTGTAGATGCAGGTATGGTGGTGGACACCAATGTTCGTACCGATCTTAAGGTTGCTTACGGCACGAAAAATATGACCAAAGGACCTGCCATGACCCGCGAAGAGGCTGTGAAGTCTCTGGAAGCCGGCATTGCCATGGCAGTGGAATTAAAAGAAAAAGGCTATCAGATGCTTGCCACCGGTGAGATGGGAATCGGTAATACCACCACCAGCAGTGCAGTGGCATCTGTGCTTCTTGACCAGCCGGTGGAGAGCATGACCGGCCGCGGCGCAGGACTTACAAGCGAAGGTCTTGTGAGAAAGATCAACGCCATCAAAAAAGCGATTGAAGTCAACCAGCCGGACCCTTCCGATGCCATCGATGTGCTGGCAAAGGTGGGCGGATTTGATATAGGCGGAATGGCAGGTGTGTTCCTTGGCGGAGCAGCACTTGGCATGCCTGTAGTGATCGATGGATTCATTTCCTGTGTTGCTGCACTGATCGCAAAATCCATCTGTCCGGCTGCAGGGGATTATATGATCGCATCCCACGTATCCAAAGAGCCTGCGGCCCATCTGATTCTGGATCATATGGGATTATCCCCGGTACTCCATGCGGATATGTGCCTTGGTGAAGGCACCGGTGCTGTAGCTATGATCCAGTTCCTGGATCTGGCTGCTCATATCTATCATTCCATGAGTACCTTTGCAGATTATAATATGGATAATTACGTGGAATTAAAATAAAACCTTTTATTCTGAAAGGAGAAGCTGCCATGATGGTAGTGGTTACCGGCGGAAGCGGAAGCGGCAAATCCGCTTTTGCGGAGGATACAGTGCTG
>JAGHUU010000119.1 GCA_018064695.1 Candidatus Blautia equi
TCTATGGGTGAGCTATGGGTATACGCCTATTCTTACCCCGCACCCAATTATGTAAGCACACTCCCGAATGAACTGCTGGCAGCGGGTGATGGCCATGGCTCATTTTCATTTAGATCTCAACGTGGGGGGTGTATTTTCCTGTTTTTTTAGCGTATTCGATAATCTCGGTTATGCGGGTATTGCATGGGCCTATTTTTACTCCGCAATCAATCACGTAAGCGCACTCCTGAATGAGCTGCTGGCAGCGAGTGAAGGCGGTGTCGCTGATTGGGTTGAAGGGTTCTTCTTCTATTACTTCTACTGCCAGAAGTCTCGCAAGTTGATAATCGAGGTCATTTGTGTAAAGCGGGCCGGCGGCGAAAGGGATGTCGGCCTTCTGCAGGCGGCGGTAGACTGGGATTCCGGTTCCGCAGGCGGAAAGAACCAATACTTTTGGTGCGCCTTCGCAGCGGGGCAGTTCCAGGCTGCCGTAGACCGGATCAAAATATCCATTATCGATCTCATACAGCTCCCGAATCGCCTCCTCGGAGAAAATATCCTCCGGTCTGCCATAATGCGCAATATGGTCTCCCTTCACGCAGATAATCTTATCAGAAATCTTCTGCGCCAGATCGATCTCATGCAGAGACATCACCACAGTGATCTGCTTCTCCTTAGCCATACCCCTTAATATAGAAAGAAGCTCCAGCTTATGCCGAATATCCAAAAAAGAGGTTGGCTCATCCAGAACAATAATATCCGGCTCCTGGCAGATAGCTCTGGCCAGAAGCACCCTCTGGCGCTGCCCATCACTGATGGCATTAAAATCACGGTTCCCCAGATCATCCGCATGAACCGCAGCCATAGCCGCATCCACCTTCTGCTCATCCTCCAGGGTGAGAATTCCTAACCTCCCGGTATAAGGATAACGACCGGTAGCTACAATATCATGACATGTCATGAGCTCCGGACGCATGCGCTCTGTCAGCACCACCGCCATCTGAAGGGAAAGCTCCCTGTGAGTAAGTGCAGAAAGACTGCGCTCCGCAATAGACACCGAACCTCCAATCAGCTTCAGCTGTCTGGTAATACTCTTTAATATAGTAGATTTACCTGCCCCATTCGGCCCTATGAGGGTGACGATCTCACCCTTTTTGATATCAATACATATATCATGGATCAGAGCCTTTCCGTTATAGCCTACGGAGAGGTCCTCCATCTTAATATAGGATTCGTTCATATTCTTTCCCGCTTGTTAACGATAGTTAGTTTTTAATTATCTACTTAGTGCTAAATGCTTACCTCGCACGTTTCTTCGTCAGCATCATAAAGATGACCACCGGCGCTCCAAAGATGGAAGTCACCGTACTGATATTCAGCTCCAGCGGAGCAAATGCGGTACGGGCGATCAGATCGCACATCATACAGAACACAGCTCCGCCCAGGAAGGTTCCCGGAATCACAACGATCGGCTTTGCAGTATTCAGGCTGTGCTTCACCAGAAATGGAACTGCAATTCCCACAAAGGAAATTGGTCCTGCAAAAGCAGTCACCGTTGCCGATAAAATACTGGACATCAGAATCAGTGCCACGCGGAAGAATTTAATATTCACACCCATACTCTGTGCATAAGCCTCACCGAGCTGGTAAGCACCAATCGGCTTCGACATTAAAAAAGTCAGCAATGCCGTCACAAATACCATAATGCATGCAACCTGCACATTGCTCCAGTTCATACCGGAAAAGCTTCCCAATGACCAGCCTCTTAAATTTACAATATCTGAATCCTCCGCAAAAGTCACAACAAAATCAGTGATCGCAGAGCAGATATATCCGATCATAATACCGGCTACCAGAAGAGTTGCCATATGATTGATCCGTCTGGAGATCAGAAGGATAAATCCTGTCGCCATCAGAGAACCCAGAAAAGCTGCAACGATCAGTGTATAGGAAGATACCGAATGAAAGATCTCCATGAAATAGATCATAGCCAGGGCAACCGTCATCTTCGCACCGGAAGAAATACCGAGCATAAACGGACCCGCGATTGGATTCTCAAAGAAAGTCTGAAGCAGAAAACCGGAAAGAGACAGTGCTCCCCCAAGCACCGCAGACATGATAATGCGTGGAAGGCGTATCTTCCATATAATATTGTACTCTGTCTGATCTCCATCTCGCAGAAAGATAATTCTGAAAATTTTTCCCACAGAAATATTCGTCGTACCTGTGTTGATATTCAGAACCATAATTGCCAGAAATGCCAGAATCAGAATGGAAAAAACAGTCAGATAGCGTAATCTTCTCTTAAAATTCTCTTTATGAAAATCGTTGGTAGTAAAGGTTTCGGTCGGGTTCATTCATACTCTCCAAAATCAAAAATCAAATCGTTATTCTATCTTTGTCAGGAAGGTCATCTCTGCAGCGTCGCCGTCTGTCAGCATCAGATTCAGATCCGTGATCAGATTTCCGACAATGTCCGTAGCCTGATAAAGGTACTTTCCTGCGCACCATACATTTCCTTCCTGAACAGCTTTGAAATCAGCGAAAAGAACATCCTTCTGGTACAGATCATCTATGTTATAGATCGGGTCGTCGATGGTTGCATTATAAACCAGATAATCTGCGTCGATGGCCGTCGCATAGAACTCTTCCATTGTAAGATTAACAGAAGATTTTTTCAATGCCTCTCCATCCAGCGTATCAAAAATATATCTTCCGCCGGCAATCTCGATCATCTTCGGAACATAATCTTCCGGGCTTCGAACCACTACAGATCCGTCCGAGCTGATATAGAAGAACGCAACCGTTTTCTCTGTATTCTGAAAATCCTTCAGTTTATCAATAACCTTTGCCTGCTCGTCAAAAAATGCTGCCGCAATCTCTTCCCTGTCAGTCAGAGCGCCGTAGGCTTTTACCCACTCCGTACGGCCAAGGGGATGGTTCTCATAGCTGGAGCGATCGATCAGGACCGGAACATCCATAGCCTCGATCATCTCCTGAACCTTAGGGCTATGGAGGATCATGGTAGATTCAATGGCCAGATCACATTCTTCGTTGATCAGAAGTTCATAGTCCGGTTCACTGTATTTTCCCGCAAACAGGATCTCCCCCGCTTCCATCGCCTGGGCTGCATGTTCAATGTACCATCCGGAAGCCTGCACGGCAGACAGGCGAATACTGTCGATTGCGTCGATAGCATCAAAGAGAGACATGGTTGCAGTGGCAGCCAGGTATATTTTATCCAGAGGCTGGTGCAGCAAAACGATATCATCATCCACACCTTCCGGCGCCTCTTTCCCTTCCGGGATCGTCAGGTACTGACGGTCTCCGTGAATATCCAGCAGTTTATAGCCATCTGTATAGTAATAGACATCAAAGCCCTCCGCAAAGGTAAGGTCCATCTTATGTTCGTATGTAAGGCCGGGCAGCGCCGGGATTTCTGCCTCCTCGGAGGCCCAGATCTGCATTGGAGCGGCTGCCGGAATGCCTGCAAGCAGAGAGCCTGTAAGCAGAATTCCTATTACCTGTTTTCTCAATTTCATTTTCATCCATCTATCCTTTTCAAATATCTGTTTTATTCAAATTTCTTTTCAGAATCTTTTCTTTTCAAAACCCTTTTTCAAAATCTTTTTCCTTTTCAAAGGGAGCAGCAAAAGCTGCTCCCGAGAAGTTAATTCATCTTTTCTGTTTCTGCTGCTTCTTTATAGAATTTTACGGCTTCGTCTTCACATCCAAACAGCATGCCGTATACTTTATACCACTCGCAGGCTCCCAGCTCTTCTTTTTCATCTGCAGAGCGATCGATGATCATTGGCATGTTCAGAAGTCCCAGCTGTCCGCCCAGATCTTTCATGTTCTGTACCATAGCTGCGGAATCCACAGTTTCCTCTGCATCTTCCTCTGGGATATGTGGGAGAATATCTGCCGTTACGATTGCAAGTTCACAGTCAGATTTTACCAGTGCCTTAAAGCCAGGTGCGTCTGCGCTTCCTGCGTCCAGAATCTCTTCTTTCTCCAGAGCCTCTTTGATCTCTTCTACCGGGCAGGTCTCTGCATCGGTGGACACCGCTTTGATCTGTTCAGACACTCCCAGATCAGCGAGAACCATCAGGGCTGCATCAGAAGATACATATACGTTTTCAACCGGAACACGGATCACCTGCATCTCTTTTTCTACTCCGGCAGGTAATTCTGCTTCTTCGTCTGCAAGAAGATAGAGAATGCTCTCATCTCCGTATAAGTCTTTCTCTTCTTCAATCTCAGCTTCTTCCTCCGGAAGCTCCGGAGCTGCGCTTTCCTCTTCCGTTTCTTCCAGATCTTCACGGTCCAGATCGGTTGCCACATCGATCTCCAGGATCGCAAGGTCGTTTTCATAGAAGTGAACCTTAAAATACTCTGCATCATTGATCTTCAGAGATGCCTGATAGGTAAGTCCTAATATCTCCGGTGCATCCTCGTCAACCTCTACCTCGCCGAGTTTTGCTGCCACTGCATTTGTGATCGTATCCTCAGTTCCTGCGATCACTGCCTTTTTCTCTTCTTCATTCTTTGCGGTGTTGGAAGCCGTGCCGCTGGTCTTTGCTGCCTCCAGACCTACATAGATCTGATATGCAACTTCATGTGCCTGGGACATAGCCGTGGTGCAGCCGATGAAGTTTGTATTGGCATTGAGTGCTACAGGAATTTCAAAAGTAGTAGACTTTGATGTCTGCGCAACCGGGTAGAAGGTTCTGCCATCTGCTTTTACATAAGAATAGCTTCCACTTGAAATGGTGATGGTAGCGGAGGCTTTTCCTCCTTTGACTGTGATCTTATCGCAGCTCATTCCCTTCAGTCTTCCGGAGCCGCCGCTCCAGGAAAAGCTGTCTGCTTTATATACACCGTCTGCCAGACCGGTGGAGGAGTTTACACTGCCTGTGCTTCCCGGTTTGGATGGATTAGGCGCTGTGGTTGGTTTTGGACCTGGAGTTGCTTCCGGTGTTGGGGTTGCTGTTCCCTCCGGTTTTGGTGTTGGGGTTGCTTCCTCCTCTGAAACGTCGGCGATCTTCTTAGCGGAAGAAGAATCAAAGGTCAGTGTACGGTTATACCACATTCTTGAAGTATCACCGGCTTCATAGTATCTCTGAGATCTGGATGCAATTGCAATCGGCTGATCCAGAGTGGCAACAGGGACCGTAAAGGTTCTCTGTTCTTTACCATCTGCGGAGGTAACTACACTGTCATAATAAATAAGTGCACTGTCCGCTGCGTTAAGCGCCTGTTCTGCTGTACCAACATACAGAGCATCATATCCGGAGCTGCTGAGCGTGATCACTGCATACATCTTTCCGCCTTTGCTGGTAAGCTCTGCATTTACAACTTTAAACATCTCAGCCCCGGTGGATACAGCTACAGAGTATACACCATCTGAGAGAGCTTCCGTTTTTTCCGGAACAGGGGTTGGAGTTGACGTAGCTGTTGGCTTCGGTGTTGGGGTTGCTGTCGGTGCCGGGGTTGCTGTTGCTTCCGGTGCTGGAGTTGCTGTCGCTTCCGGGGTTGGCGTTGCTGTTGGTGTAGGTGTTGCCGCAGCCTTTATTGTAGATGGAATGACCAGGAGAAGGTCCTGGCTGGTGTACCATTTGCTTGCATTTCCAGGTACTGCGTTCATTGCAGTTCCTTTTGCGGATACAGGGAGGGTAAATACAAATTTATAGTTATCTCCGTCCTTCACTCCGCTTACAGTGCTGGATTTGGCTGCATCATCCTTTTTTCCAAGATAGATTCTGTCATAGCTGGTGTTTGCTGTAACAAATGTAATCTCAATCTTTCCGTCTTTGATCACAGCTTCTGTCTCAGACTGGGCAGCTGCAAACATCTTAAACTCTGTTCCATCTGCCGCTTTTACAAATTTTACGCGGTCATAAGTAATGCTGGCTGTTGTGCCGCTTTCAGAATCTGCAGACGGTTTTGGTGTTGCTGTTGGTTTCGGAGTCGCAGTCGGCTCCGGGGTTGGCGTTGCCGTTGGTTTTGGTGTCGCGGTTGGTTCCTGAGTTGGCGTTGCTGTTGGTTCCGGAGTTGCGGTTGGTTCCGATGTTACTGGTGGCTCCGGAGTTGCTGGTGGCTCCGGAGTTGCTGTAGGCGCCGGAGTTGCTGTAGGCGCCGGAGTTGGAGTTGCCTCTTCGGTCTGTGAAGCTGCATTATTCGTGTCTTCCGCATAGATCGCGATTGCAGGTGTCAGTGCCATGTTCACTGAGATCATTAACGCCAGAAAACGTTTGCTGTTTCTTTTCATTTACATCTGTTCCTTTCTTTTATCAATATACATATAGGATCATATAAGGATTTTCCTGTAAATTTAAAAAAGTCTACTCCAATGAGTAGACATTCACACACAAAAAAACAATCTCTCCGCAAGATGTAAATCGTGAATATAAGCTTTCATCGGAAGCTATCCACAGTCTTCAGCAGGTTTCCTGACTTACAGATCATCGGCTTTCAGTCCCTTCTCACAAAACAGCATGCAATGGTTCTTATCTGAAAGCCTCCCTGTTTACAGTGACCGGATCGCTCAGGATTTTCACCTGATTCCCTCTTTAAAAGCAATGCTAACCGCATGCGCTCTTCACTGAAAACTATCCTATATTGCTTTTATTATAACAATCTTCTTTAAAATTACAAGAAAAAAAGGAGAGTCTGCACTCTCCTTTCGCATTTTTCTTATTTATCTCTCCAGATAATACGACCCTTAGACAGATCATATGGAGAAAGCTCGATTGTAACTTTGTCGCCTGGCAGAATGCGGATGAAATTCATTCGCAGTTTTCCGCTGATGTGAGCGAGAACAACATGCTTGTTCTCAAGTTCTACCTTAAACATTGCATTCGGAAGTTTCTCAAGGACAGTGCCTTCAACTTCGATAACATCAGATTTGGACATAAAATACCTCCATGTCAGAATTACATATTATTTCGTTAGAGTCAGTATCTCCGGTTCACCCTCGGTGATCAATACTGTGTTTTCATAGTGAGCAGATAAAGAACCATCGGAAGCCACCACGGTCCAGTCGTCGCTGAGCCATGCTACATCAGCGCGGCCCATGTTCAGCATAGGCTCAATGGCAAGCGTCATGCCCGGAACCAGTCTGACACCCGGTCTTCTCATAGGGAAATTAGGAATCACAGGATCCTCATGTAAATGCGTTCCAATTCCATGCCCCGTAAGCTCACGAACAATGCCATACCCATACTTGGCAGCATAGGCTCCAATAGCCTTACAGATATCATTCAGATGATTCCCTGCTTTCGCATACTTGATGCCTTCAAAAAAGCACTGCTTTGTCACATCCATCAGCTGCTGAGCCTCTTTGGAAACCTCACCAACCGCATAAGTGCGCGCCGCATCAGAATGATAACCCTTATAGATCAAACCGGCATCGATCTTAACAAGATCGCCCTCCTGAATGATCTTCTTATGGGATGGAATCCCATGCACAACCTCATCATTCAAGCTGATACAGAAAGATCCCGGAAAGCCCTGATAATTCAGGAAATTCGGAACACATCCAAGAGATCTGATAATCTCCTCTCCAATTGTATCCAGCTCTTTCGTACTGATACCCGGTTTGATATAAGAAGCAAGTTCCTCATGAACCTTCTCCAGCAGATGACCGGACTCTCTCATGAGAGCAATTTCACGTTCTGACTTAATCGAAACGGACATATTCTATCTCCCAATCAACCGAGGATGGCGGTAATTTCCTGGAATACATCATCCAGTTTCTTAGTGCCATCTACAGTCTTAAGAATGCCTTTACCGGTATAGTAATCAATGAGCGGCTGGGTCTGATCATGATAAACAGTAAGACGTTTCTGAACAGTCTCAGGCTTGTCATCATCACGAAGAACAAGAGCCTCACCACATGCATCACAAACACCCTCAGTCTTAGGTGCAGCGTATACAATATGATAAGTAGCGCCGCATTTCAGACAAGCACGTCTGCCGGACATACGGGTAACAATGTTCTCATCCGGAACATCAACATCAATAGCATAATCAATAGCGCTGCCTAATTTCTCAAGCGCCTCGGTCAGACATTCAGCCTGAGGAATGGTTCTTGGGAAACCGTCCAGTACATAGCCGTTAGCTGCATCAGGCTGCTGAATACGATCAACAACGAGATCACAGGTGAGTTCATCCGGAACTAAAAGTCCCTGATCCATGTAAGACTTTGCTTTTTTACCAAGTTCGGTTCCGTTTTTGATATTAGCACGGAAGATATCTCCGGTGGAAATGTGTGGAATCGCATATTTCTCAGCAATCTTTTTAGCCTGCGTACCTTTTCCTGCTCCAGGAGCTCCAAGCATAATAATTTTCATAATAATCTTTCCTCCATTTACCGCACAACCGATAAATAATTATACTTATATTCAATTTAAGGTAGTGGTGCCAGGCACCACTACCTCATGTATTAGTTGCTCAGGAAACCTTTATAATTACGTACTACCAGCTGAGATTCAATCTGCTTGATGGTCTCAAGAATAACACCTACGATAATGATCAGAGATGTTCCACCGAAAGAAACTCTTGCACCAAATACTCCGTTGAAGAAGATTGGCACGATAGCTACGATCATAAGTCCAACTGCACCTATAAAAATAATGTAGTTCAGAATTCTGGTCAGATAATCTGAAGTTGGTTTACCAGGACGGATACCTGGGATGAAACCACCCTGTTTCTTGATATTATCTGCAACTTCCAGTGGATTAAAGGTAATGGAAGTGTAGAAATATGCGAAGAAGATACAGAGAACGATGTAAAGGATCAGACCCCAGCTGTATTTCAGCTGAGATGGATTACACCAGTTGCTGGAGCTAAGTCCGTTCAGAATTAATCCGCCAATTCCAGTACCACCGGATTTACCGGCGAACTGAGCAATTACTACAGGGAAAGACATGATGGAGGATGCGAAGATGATTGGGATAACACCGGCGGTGTTTACCTTCAGCGGAATATGTGTGGACTGACCACCCATACTTCTTCTTCCTACCATCTTTCTGGAATACTGTACCGGGATTCTTCTCTCTGCGCCGTTCAGGATCAGAACGAAGACGATAACCAGCATGATAATTGCAAAAATGATCACGCCTGCAAGCATTCCTTTTGCGATGCTCTTTCCTTTGATAAAGTTCTCATAAAGCAAGGAAATATCACTTGGGATACGGGAAATGATGTTTACGCAAAGTACGATAGAAATACCATTTCCGATTCCCTTCTCGGTAATTCTCTCACCGATCCACATAAGCATTGCGGAACCGGCAGTAAGAGTAACTACTACAGTAAATCCCTTGAAGAAGTTCATGTTGCTAATGATGTTGCTGCGGCCAAATCCGATGGTCATTGCCAGGGATTCGAAAAGTGCAAGGCCAACCGTTACATAACGGGTGATGGCTGTCATTTTCTTACGACCTTCTTCTCCATCCTTCTGCATCTCCTCCAGTGCCGGAATGGCAATGGTAAGAAGCTGAATGATAATGGAGGATGTAATGTATGGTGTGATATTCAATGCGAAGATTGACATGTTTTCAAAAGATCCACCGGTGAACGCGTCAAAGAAGTTGAACGCGTCACCAGTATTACTCTGAAACCACTGTTTGAATACGCTGGAATTCACTCCCGGAACCGGAAGCTGAGATCCCAGACGGATGATGAAGATCATTCCAACAACATAAAGGAGTTTTCTTCTCATCTCTTTAACTCTAAAAACGTTTTTAAGAGTATCAAACATTATTAGATCACCTCTACTGTACCACCAGCAGCCTCAATTTTAGCCTTTGCAGTCTCGCTGACAGCGTTTACTTTGACAACCAGTTTCTTTGTAAGCTCGCCGTTTCCAAGAATCTTAACGCCATCGCCAAGTTTGGAAATTGCTTTGCTTGCAAGTAAAGTATCAACAGTAACTTCTGCACCATCTTCAAAGCGATTCAGTACATCGACATTAATTGCAATGATCTCTTTTGTATTTCTGTTATTGAAACCTCTCTTAGGAAGACGTCTGTATAAAGGCATCTGTCCACCTTCGAATCCTGGTTTCTTATGTCCGGAACGAGCTAACTGTCCTTTGTGACCTTTACCTGCGGTCTTGCCGTTTCCGGATCCGTGTCCACGGCCTCTTCTGAAGTTATCGCTGTGTTTAGAACCATCAGCTGGTCTTAAGTTTGATAATTCCATTTGGGCACCTCCTTCTTCAATTCAACTTATTAAGCTTCTTCTACTTTTACCAGGTGCTGTACCTGCTGAATCTGACCTTTTGTTGCTGCGTTGTTTGGGAGACAAACTGTTTTGTGAAGTTTGGTAAGACCCATAGCTTCAACAGTTTTTCTGTGTTTTGGAACAGCACCAATAGGAGATTTTACTAAAGTAACTTTTAACATGTCTGCCATTTCAGTTCTCCTCCTTATGCCAGAATTTCATCAACAGATTTTCCACGAAGTTTTGCAACTTCCTCTGGAGTTTTCAGCTGACTTAAACCATCGATGGTAGCCATAACAACGTTCTGTTTGTTTCTGGATCCCATACATTTTGTACGAATGTTTTTGATACCTGCGAGCTCGATAACCGCACGTGCTGGGCCACCGGCGATAACACCGGTACCTTCTGGAGCTCTCTTCAGAAGCATCTCTGCGCTTCCGAATTTTCCGTTGAAGTCATGAGTAATAGATGCATTCTCATCTCTTGCTACGGATACAAGGTTCTTCATAGCGTCCTCTTTTCCTTTGCGGATTGCTTCAGGAATTTCGGCTGCTTTTCCAAGTCCTGCACCAACGTGTCCGTTCTTGTCACCGACAACAACGAGAGCGGTAAATCTCATGTTACGTCCGCCCTTAACAACCTTAGTTACACGTTTGATGGCTACGACTTTATCTTCTAACTCTAACTGACTTGCATCAATAAGATTACGTTTCATGTGCGCTTTTCCTCCCTTTAGAATTTCAGGCCAGCTTCTCTTGCTGCATCTGCTAATGCTTTAACTTTACCATGGTAAATGTATCCAGCTCTGTCAAATACAACACTCTCGATACCTGCCTCAAGGGCTCTCTTACCAATTACAGTTCCAAGGTACTCAGCTGCTTTCACATCATCCGTAAACTCTAACTCTGCTTTTACGTCTTTCTGAAGAGTAGAAGCGGATACCAGAGTCTTTCCACAACTGTCATCAATGATCTGTGCATACATATGCTTGTTGGAACGGAATACTGCTAAACGTGGAGTTGTAGCGGTTCCAGCCAGATGATGACGGATTCTTCTATGCTTTTTCTCGCGAATTGCTGCTCTAGATGCTTTGCTTACCATATTCTCACCCTCCTAATTATTTCTTACCAGTCTTACCAACTTTGCGTCTGATAACCTCATCAGCATACTTGATACCTTTGCCCTTGTATGGCTCAGGTCTTCTCTTATCTCTGATCTCAGCTGCAAACTGTCCAACTTTTTCTTTGTCGATACCGGAAACGATGATCTTGTTCTGGCCCTCTACGGTAGTAGTGATGCCATCTGGATCGGTCATTTCTACTGGATGAGAATAACCAAGGGCAAGGTTAAGCTTGTTGCCCTGCTTATTTGCTCTATAACCTACACCGTTAACCTCAAGAACTTTGGTATAGCCCTGGGATACACCAACAACCATGTTGTTGATAAGGGATCTGGTTAAGCCGTGTAAAGATTTGATTCTCTTAAGGTCGTTTGGTCTGGTAACTACTACGGAACCATCCTCAACCTTGATTTCCATTTCTACAGGAAGTGCTCTTTCGAGTGTTCCTTTTGGTCCTTTTACGGTTAATACGTTGCCTTCTTTTACTTCTACAGTTACACCTGCAGGAATTGCTACTGGCAGTCTACCGATACGAGACATATTTTTGTCCTCCTTACTTAGATTGTCGGAGGGAATCCTCTTGTTCCCTCTGTTTTCAGTTTTATGGTTTCATCCAGGGAAAACCCCGTTTGGAGATTTCCATGGATAAGTTTATGTGAATATCTTATTCAGATATTACCATACGAAGCAAAGAACTTCTCCGCCGACTTTAAGCTTTCTAGCCTGTTTGTCAGTGATAACGCCCTGGTTGGTGGAAAGGATTGCAATACCAAGTCCGCCAAGAACCTTTGGAAGCTCATCTTTACCAGCGTAAATACGGAGACCTGGTTTGGAGATTCTCTTAAGACCGGTGATGATCTTCTCGTTTTTGTTCTCACCGTATTTCAGGGTGATGTGGATGTTCTGAGAAGGACCAGCCTCTACTAAATCGTATTTTGCGATGTATCCCTCGTCAACAAGGATGTTTGCGATAGCAAGTTTCATCTTGGATGCTGGAACATCTACAGTGTCATGTTTTGCAGTATTTGCGTTACGAATTCTAGTAAGCATATCTGCGATTGGATCGCTCATTGTCATGTTAGTTTCCTCCTAATACTTTCAGACTTTACATGTAAGATATATTTGTTTGTTTTATTTCAACAGATTACCAGGAAGCTTTCTTAACTCCAGGGATCTGTCCTTTGTAAGCTAACTCACGGAAGCAAACTCTGCAGATTCCGTATTTTCTTAAAACAGAATGTGGACGTCCACAAATGTTGCAGCGAGTATATTCTCTTGTGGAGAATTTCTGTTTACGCTGCTGTTTGATTTTCATTGCTGTCTTAGCCATGAATTCATCCTCCTATCAGATTTTGTGACCCCGGCTTTTAAGCCGGTGGTCATCAGGGTTTCAATTATTTTGCAAATGGCATGTTGAAGAGTGTCAGTAACTCACGAGCTTCCTCATCGGTCTTAGCTGTGGTAACGAAGATGATGTCCATACCTCTTACCTTATCAACTTTATCATACTCAACCTCTGGGAAGATGAGCTGCTCTTTAATACCAAGAGCGTAGTTTCCTCTTCCATCAAAGCCGTTTGGATTGATACCACGGAAGTCACGAACTCGTGGAAGTGCGAGGTTGATCAGACGATCAGCGAACTCGTACATTTTCTCACCACGAAGGGTAACTTTACATCCGATTGGCATACCCTCTCTGATTTTGAAGTTTGCAACAGATTTTTTAGCTTTGGTAGCAATTGCTTTCTGTCCGGTAATCAGCTCCATATCAGCGATTGCAGCATCAAGCAGTTTTGCGTTTTCCTTAGCTTCGCCAACACCCATATTCACTACGATCTTATCGAGCTTTGGCACTTCCATAACGTTTTTATATCCAAACTTTTTGGTCATGGCATCCATGATCTCGTTTGTGTACATATCTTTTAATCTACTCATTGTCATGCCTCCTCTCTCAATTAGTCGATCACAGCGCCTGTTGCCTTAGCAACGCGGACTTTTTTGTCTCCGTCCATCTTGAAGCCTACTCTGGTAGCTTTGCCGCCAACCATGAGCATAACGTTAGAAACGTGAAGTGGAGCCTCTTTCTGGATGATTCCACCGTTCTGGTTAGCTGCGGATGGTTTGGAGTGTTTGCTTACCATGTTTACGTTCTCAACAACAACGGTATTGTCTTTTACATTAACGGCAAGGACTTTACCCTCTGCGCCTTTATCTTTACCAGCGATTACTTTAACAGTATCACCTTTTTTAATTTTCATCATAATAAGGCAACCTCCAATTATAATACTTCTGGAGCCAGGGAAACGATCTTCATAAATTTCTTCTCACGAAGCTCTCTAGCTACAGGTCCAAAAATACGAGTTCCTCTTGGGGTTCCGTCATCTTTAATGATAACAGCTGCGTTCTCATCGAAACGAATGTAGGATCCGTCTTTACGACGAGCGCCTTTTACGGAACGAACAACTACAGCTTTTACAACGTCACCTTTTTTAACAACGCCGCCTGGTGTTGCATCTTTAACGGAAGCAACGATGATATCACCAATTGCAGCATATCTTCTTGTAGAGCCACCCATAACACGAATACAAAGGATTTCTTTTGCACCAGTGTTGTCGGCAACTTTCAGTCTTGTTTCCTGCTGAATCATACTGGTTTTCCTCCTTATTTAGCCTTCTCTACAATCTCAACCAGTCTCCATCTCTTGTCTTTGGACAGTGGTCTGGTCTCCATTACTTTTACGGTATCACCGATATTGCACTCATTGTTCTCATCATGAGCTTTGAGTTTGTATGTTCTCTTTACGATTTTCTTGTAAAGAGGATGTTTTACATGGTCTTCGATTGCTACAACGATGGTTTTCTGCATCTTGTTGCTTACAACCTTACCAACACGGGTTTTTCTCAGATTTCTTTCCACGATAATTTCCTCCTATACTCACTCTTAAGCGTTAGCCTTCTCAGTGATTACTGTCTGGATTCTGGCAATATTTTTACGAACCTCTTTGATTCGGCTGGTATTGTCTAACTGATTGGTTGCATTCTGAAATCTCAGGTTAAAAAGTTCTTTCTTAGCAGCTACTAATTCTTCATTTAATTCTGCAGCTGATTTTGCTTTTAAATCTTCTACGAATTTATTAATTTTCACTGTTATCACCGCCTTCTAAGTCCGCACGAGAAACGATTTTACATTTACATGGTAACTTGTGCATAGCCAGACGTAATGCCTCGCGAGCTACCTCCTCGGATACGCCTGCGATCTCGAACATTACACGACCTGGTTTAACTACTGCTACCCAGTACTCAAGAGATCCTTTTCCGGAACCCATTCGAGTTTCAGCTGGTTTTGCAGTTACTGGTTTATCTGGGAAAATCTTGATCCAAACCTGACCACCACGCTTGATATAACGGGTCATAGCAATACGGGCTGCCTCAATCTGGTTGGATCTGATCCAACATGGCTCAGCTGCAACAAGACCGAATTCACCATAGTTGATTTTGTTACCGCGAAGGGCTTTTCCTCTCATGGTGCCACGGAACTGTTTACGACGTTTTACTCTCTTTGGCATTAACATAATTATTTATCGCTCCCTTCCTTGTTTCCTTTTGTTGGAAGTACTTCACCGTTGTAGACCCAAGCCTTAACGCCTACTTTACCGTAGGTGGTGTCTGCCTCAGCGAATCCATAATCGATATCTGCACGAAGTGTCTGAAGCGGGATAGTACCCTCGCTGTAGAACTCGGTACGAGCCATATCAGCACCACCAAGACGTCCGGATACGGAAGTTTTGATACCTTTTGCTCCTGCCTTCATGGTTCTCTGCATGGTGGACTTCATAGCACGTCTGAAGGAGATACGGTTCTCAAGCTGAAGAGCGATGTTCTCAGCTACGAGCTGTGCATCACGGTCAGGTCTCTTAACCTCTTTGATGTCCACGATAAGTTTCTTGTCAGTATAAGCTTTCAGCTCAGCTTTTACTTTCTCGATCTCTGCGCCGCCTTTACCGATAACGATACCAGGTTTTGCGGTGAAGATGATAACTTTTACTCTGTCAGATGCTCTCTCGATCTCGATCTTAGCAACACCTGCGCTATAGAGTTTCTTTTTAAGGAATGTTCTGATATTGTAGTCTTCTGCCAGATACTCTGCGAAGTTGCCTTCTGCGTACCATCTGGAATCCCAATCTTTGATAACACCGACTCTAAGGCCATGTGGGTTAACTTTCTGTCCCATGCTTATCCTCCTTATTTCTCACCAAGAATAACAGTGATGTGGCTTGTTCTCTTCTCGATTCTGTAAGCTCTACCCTGTGCTCTTGGCTGAATTCTCTTCATTGTAGGTCCTTTGTTTGCAAAGCACTCTGCAACTACGAGGTTCTCTGCGCTCATACCGTTGTTGTTCTCAGCGTTTGCAATAGCGGATTCAAGCAGTTTTTTGATTACGCTGGAAGCGTATCTTGGATTGTAGGTAAGGATACCAAGTGCAGTCTGCACATCTTTGCCGCGGATCGCATCTAATACGAAGCATGCTTTCTGAACAGAAATTCTAGCATAAGATAATTTTGCAGACGGTCTGGTCTCTCTATTATTCTCATTTCTGGCTCTCTTAATCTGGCTTCTATGTCCTTTTGCCATTTTAAAGTGCCTCCTTTCTTCTGATTCGATATCGGGGTATCTGCCTTGTCATTCCGCTTTGGAATGACAGGCAGTCAATTACATTTTAGTTTGTTGATTATCTACGAACGCCGGATTTCTTCTCGTCTTTTCCGTGTCCTCTGTAGTTTCTGGTTGGTACGAACTCACCAAGTTTGTGGCCTACCATATCCTCAGTAACATATACCGGAACGTGTTTCTTTCCATCATGAACAGCGATTGTATGTCCTACGAAGGATGGGAAGATAGTAGAACGACGAGACCAGGTTTTGATTACGGATTTGTCATTAGCAGCGTTGAGTGCGTCTACTTTCTTAAGCAGGCTCGCATCTGCAAATGGTCCTTTTTTTAATGAACGTGACATAGTGAACCTCCTTTATTATTTGGTTAAAGCTTTTCCATCGCGTCTTCTTACGATAAGCTTGTTGGACTGTTTGTTTTTCTTTCTGGTCTTCAGGCCGAGTGCTGGCTTGCCCCATGGGGTGCTTGGGCCTGG
Source organism: Candidatus Blautia equi (assembly GCA_018064695.1). Taxonomy (GTDB): domain Bacteria; phylum Bacillota; class Clostridia; order Lachnospirales; family Lachnospiraceae; genus Blautia_A; species Blautia_A equi. The sequence continues at coordinate 16,471 of JAGHUU010000119.1, forward strand.
GCGACCGATTGGTGCACGTCCTTCACCACCACCGTGTGGATGGTCGTTAGGGTTCATTACGGAACCGCGAACGGTAGGTCTGATACCCATATGACGTTTACGTCCAGCTTTACCAATGTTTACAAGGTTGTGATCACCATTTCCGATGGTACCTACGGTTGCACGGCAAACGATTGGAACCATTCTCATCTCGCCGGATGGAAGACGAAGGGTTGCATATTTTCCTTCTTTAGCCATCAGCTGAGCGCCGTTACCAGCGGAACGAACCATCTGTCCGCCTTTTCCAGGATGAAGCTCTACGTTGTGTACCATGGTACCAACTGGGATGAGCTCGAGTGGTAAGCAGTTACCGATACGAACCTCTGCTTCCGGTCCGTTCATAACTTTCATACCAACTTTAAGTCCTTCTGGAGCAAGGATGTATGCTTTCTCGCCATCAGCGTAGCTGATAAGAGCGATGTTAGCAGTTCTGTTTGGATCGTACTCAATAGTCTTAACGATAGCCGGAATGCCATCTTTCTTTCTCTTGAAGTCTACGATTCTGTATTTTTTATGGCTTCCGCCACCGCGATGTCTTACTGTAATTTTACCCTGATTGTTACGACCAGAATTCTTTTTCAGAGAAACTACGAGAGATTTCTCAGGAGTGGAGGTGGTGATTTCTGCGAAATCAGAACCGCTCATATTTCTTCTGGAAGGTGTATATGGGTTATATGTCTTAATTCCCATGATATTCTCCTTTCGAATTTGTTATCGTGCTTTCGTGCACATAGTCATCTTTGAGGCTGCTGCCTCATGTCCGGATTAAAGACCTGCGAAGATCTCGATATCCTTGCTGTCCTCGGTAAGAGCTACGATTGCTTTTTTGGTTTTAGCAGTCTTTCCTACTACCAGACCACGACGTTTGTTCTTTCCATCGCAGTTCATGGTGTTTACGCTCTTAACTTTTGTTCCTTCGAACATTTTCTCTACAGCTTCTTTGATCTGGGCTTTGTTTGCCTCTGGGCTTACCAGGAAGGTGTATTTTTTCTCGCCCATAGCGTTCATGGATTTCTCAGTAATCACTGGTTTCTGGATTACGTCATAATATTTAAGATCAGCCATTATGCGTATACCTCCTCGATGGTCGCTACAGCGTCTTTTGTTACAACGAGGGTCTTAGCCTTCATTACATCATAAACGTTGATTGTAGCTGGTGTAGCGGTCTGTACGTCAGCGATGTTTCTTGCGGAAAGAACTACGTTCTTGTTATCCTCAGCGGTAACTACCAGAGCTTTCTCAGCTTTCAGGTTGCAAAGTACCTGAGCCATAGCTTTGGTCTTAACCTCAGCAAGTGCAAGGCTGTCAACTACTACAAGTTTATTCTCCTGAACTTTGGAAGTCAGAGCGGACTTAAGAGCTGCTCTTCTTTCTTTCTTGTTCATTTTAACTTCATAATCTCTTGGAACTGGAGCAAAGATCATTCCGCCGCCAACCCACTGTGCTGCACGGATGGAACCCTGTCTTGCATGGCCTGTTCCTTTCTGTCTCCAAGGTTTTCTTCCGCCACCGCTTACTTCAGAACGGGTTTTAGCCTTCTGAGTGCCCTGACGTTTGTTTGCAAGCTGACGAACTACAGCAAGATGAACCAGATGCTCGTTGATCTCTACACCGAACACTGCATCGTTCAGTTCCATAGTGCCAACTTCTTTGCCTTCCATATTATAAACAGTTACGTTTGCCATTTCTGATGCTCCTCCTTTCTATTATAAGGACTTTACTGTCTCTTTGATGGTAACCAGAGATTTCTTAGGTCCTGGAACAGCACCTTTAACTAACAGTAAGTTGTTTTCTGTATCTACGCGTACGATCTCAAGGTTCTGCACAGTTACCTGAACATTTCCCATGTGTCCTGGCATGTGTTTGCCCTTAAATACACGGGATGGATCGGAACAAGCACCGTTAGAACCTGCATGACGATGGTATTTGGAACCGTGAGCCATAGGTCCTCTGGACTGTCCGTGTCTCTTGATCGCGCCCTGGAAACCTTTACCTTTGGAGATTGCGGTTGCATCAACTTTCTCTCCTGCAGCAAAGATGTCTGCTTTAATTTCCTGTCCTACTGCATACTCAGCTGCGTTCTCGAATCTGAACTCTCTTACGAATCTCTTTACAGGAACGCCTGCTTTTTTGAAGTGACCGGTTTCTGGTTCGTTAACCAGTTTCTCTCTGATGTCGCCAAAGCCAACCTGTACTGCCTCGTAGCCGTCGTTCTCCTGGGTTTTAACCTGAACTACGGTACATGGACCTGCCTGAAGTACAGTTACTGGGATGAGCATTCCGTCTTCATTGAAGACCTGAGTCATACCAACTTTGGTAGCTAAGATAGCTTTCTTCATTTTTTCTTCCTCCTTATAGCGGATTACCGATTACCGGCAATCATATAGTAATAGCTTAATGCTTAATGCATTACGTTTTTTAAGACCAGCTTATTTGGTTTTCATCTTGATGTCGATGTTAACACCTGCTGGCATTTCCAGTCTGGACAGTGCGTCTACTGTCTTCTGGGTTGGAGCGATGATGTCGATCAGTCTCTTGTGGGTTCTCTGCTCGAACTGCTCTCTGGAATCTTTGTACTTATGAACCGCACGAAGAATGGTTACAACCTCTCTTTTAGTTGGAAGCGGAACTGGACCGCTAACAGTTGCACCTGTTTTCTTAACAGTGTCGATGATCTTTGCAGCAGAGCTGTCTACCAGCTGATGCTCATAAGCCTTAAGTGTGATTCTCATTACCTGATTTGCCATAAAAAAAGTCTCCTCCTATTCGTACTCGTTATCAGTACGACAAGCGGCGACTGTACACATCTCCGTGCGTGTCGGGCCTATGCCTTTCGCGCACCCCATCCCGTGATGGTTTTATTGAACTCTGTACAGTGACTTGTCGTCAGTTTCCTAACTTGACATTCGCTCCACGGAAAACCTGCCTGGCCGGCAGCAACCTCGCGCTTCATAGCTATCATGTCACAGCAGTATTTAATATACACTACGCATTTACCGATTGCAAGGGAAATAAAACTTTTATATTGTACTTTTTTAAATACAATTTTGTTTTTCGTTTTTTCCGCTTTTCATCAGAAAAACACGCCTGATATCTGAACCTCATGCAGTATAACAAAAAAGCATCTCGATGTCGAGATGCTTTTTTTATCTTAAATTAGCACTTTTTTCAATTCGTGTTTTTTATGTATTGACGTTCTGATCAGTCGCCGATGATGTCGGAATAATCAAACATTGTAACTTCTGTTACGGGATCTTTCAGAACCTCCGGGTCATCCCCGGCTCTTCTGGCTTTCTCTGCCAGCTGCTCTACTGTGTATTTTGGAATGGCCATTTTTTTGATCTCTGCTGGTTTTGCAGATTTCTGACGAACAGGTTTTGCGGATTTCTTAACTGCAGGTGCTTCGTTATCCTCAGCTGTGGTAGCGGCGATCTCTTTCTTTAAGAGCTCGTGTGCCTCGCTGGCTGCGAACTGTGCGTTGTCGCTTGCGGATACTTTGTTTTCCTGCTCATCGTCGCCCTCAAGTTCGTCCTCGAATACTTCTCCTACGAAGCCGCCGGTCTTGATGATGTTCTTGTTTTTGCGTTCCTGTTTTTTCTTTTCTTTTGCTTCCTTCAGAAGACGTTTGTCTTCTTCTTTCATACGTTTTTCGCGTTCTTTTTCTTCTCTTCGAAGTTCTTTTTCGCTTTTAACGTATACTTCGTCGTCTTCCTCGCCCTCTGGGGTTTCAGGTTCTTTCTTCCAGAGCTCTGCCAGAACAAAGAGGATGATGAGAACTACCACAAGGAGTGCCAGGATGATGAGGCCTTCCATGCTCTTGGTAGCTACCTGTAAGTATCCTAACATACCTACTGTGATGACTACCTTTGGAACGTAGTTCTTAAATGCTACGGTTAATGTTTCAGATCCGGAAATGGTTGGGTCTGCAACAGTACCGGTTCTCTCTTCGAGATTTTTGGATACGATGTTATAACGATAGGTTTTTCCGTCTTCCTCTACGAGGATCTTGGTTCCCACGGCCACTTCTTCTGTTTTTACCGGAATCGCATAGGTGACGGATCCCATAGGAAGGTTGGTCTTGATCTCCGGATCATCCATTACAACGGTCGTAATGCCGAAGAACGGCGGAACCATGATGGCTGCTATGCAGGCCACGGTACATATTACAACAAGATGTACGATAAATTTTAAAAATCTGGACATGGGTTACTACCTCACTTTGTTATTTACTTTCCCCTTTTAATACCGGAATGGTATTGGATGCGATTACATGTTGCCGAGATATTTCTCAATGCTGGCCATGGCTTCGGCCTCATCCTCACCGTTTGCGGAGACGATGATCTCTTCACCGGCGTCAAGGCCGAGGGTCATCATTCCCATGATGCTTTTTGCGTTTACTTTCTTTTTGCCGACTTCCACATGAATGTCGCTGTCAAACTGGCTGGCAACCTGAACAAGCTGAGCAACCGGACGGGCTTCCAGACCGGTGGCCAGGTTAATGATAATTGGTTTCTTAATCATAATAGATCCTCCTCGTTTCTCCTCAGTTCTTCGGCGATCTGGCTCAGTTTGCGGAGCCGGTGATTGACGCCGGATTTTCCAACCTGGGGAGTTAACATCATTCCTAATTCTTTCAAAGCAGCTTCAGGATATTGTAATCGGAGTTCGGCAACTTCTGCCAGTCCCTCACTCAGACTGTCGAATCCTATACGATCTCTGATCAGTTCGATATCCGTTTTCTGTTTTACGGCGGCTTCCACCGTTTTACTGATGTTTGCAGCTTCGCAGTTTACCTTGCGGTTGATGGAGTTTTTGATTTCTTTTACGATCCGGATGTTTTCCAGATTCATAAGGGAGTTGCCGGCCTCCATAACTGCCAGTAGATCGACGATCTGCGCGCCCTCCTTCACATAGACCACATATGATTTCTTGCGCTGCACGATCTTGGCATCGATATCAAAGCTGCGTATAACCGACTGCAGCTGCCGGGCTTTGGTTTCCTCAGGACTCACAATTTCGAAATGGTAGGATTTCTCCGGATCGCTCATGGAGCCTGCGGCTAAGAAAGCGCCGCGGATGAATGCGCGTTTACAGCAGGCGTTTTGTATGGCCAGTGTGTTTGCAAGGGATAGGGTATCCCGGTTTTCATCCTGTTCAAGCTTGGTAGCAGAGAGGATCATGGCGATTTCCTCAGGATCGCGAATCTCCACCTGGTACGTGTAGCCTTTTTTGGCATAGCTGCCCTCTTTTACGGTTATCACTGTCTCTATATTAAAGGTTTTTTGCAGCAAAGTAAAGTATTTTCTCACAACAGAATCATTTTCCATCTGAAAGCTGAGGGTTCCGTCGGGCTTTATTCTGCCGCAGGCGCAAAGCAGAGAGGAGAGCTCCGCCGCCTTACAATGCCGCGCCACCCCAATCTGCCTGGAAAGTTCCTCTTTCACCATCCCTGAAAAAGACATTTTCCATCACTCCTTGTGTGTGTTTCTTCTATATTATATATACCTTCGTTTTT
>JAGHUU010000174.1 GCA_018064695.1 Candidatus Blautia equi
CGGCCTGCGGCCTGCAGTTCTCTGGTTGGATTGTTCTCGGTGAATACCAGACGTTCATCATCGCCGCCCGGAACACCGCTGGTCATGGTGGAGGCGTCGCCGAGGAGTACATACTGGCGGAGGTCGCCGCACATGATCTCGTGATAGAGACGGCCTAAAGCCTAGTAACCGCCAACAACGGAGAGAGCACCGTGCTCTACCTGCTGAAGAACGTCGTTCTTGCCGTCAGGCTGGTGGATCTCCACGATGTGGTTTTGCTGGTCGATGGTGGTCTCATCCACATAGGCATCGAATTCCTCAAAGGCAGCTGCCAGCTTATACATTTCTCCGGTCTGGGACTCAATGCGGAGGTCGAAGTCACCGGCATCGTGCCAGCCGCCGGCGTTCAGGCCTTCAATGTGGTCTCCGGCGTTGTATTTTGTCATGTTGTCGGCACACTGAGCGGCGCCGTCAAACTGCTCGTAATCGGAAGGAGCCATGCGGGCATCGTCGTGGTGGCAGTGGCCGTGCCATACACGGTATTTTTCATTGACGCGCATGTGGCACATCTGAACAGGGAGGAAGTACTCCAGTACAGGCTGCCATACGCCGCGGTCATAAACATCTTTGCTGATGCGGAAATTTCCGGAAATGTGGTCGCCGTAGGTTACGATATAAATGCCTTCCTCTGTAACATCAGAGAAGTCGCATACCAGATAGTTGTAGCGAAGGAAATTGCCCCATTCTGTGGAAGGGAGCTCTTTCACATCCTGATAGCCCTCGGTGGTGAGCTTTTTCAGCATCACTTTGGAGCGGCTCTCGTCCCTTGCATCCAGCTCAACAACAGCCTTCTTTGGCTGATCCGGATGGTAGCCGATCTGGGAGACCTGAACTACAGGGGCGTAGCACCAGGATTCATCCACGTTTGGACGGATGGTCCAGTGGATGGCGTTTTTAGTCTTGTTCTGCGGAATCTCACTGCTCAGCACAAACCAGCCGTTGTTGTGGTTCAGGCGTCCGTCATATAATTTCAACTCGGCATCCTCGGATTTTACGGTGAAACGGCTGAGAGCGTCGTCCGGGCGTACGGTAAAGGAATGGCCGCAGGCATACGGAAGAGATACCAGGTCGTCCGCACGGATAGGGCTGTAGCCTTTGTTGTAGCCGGCCAGGCGTTCGCGGTCGGCTTTGGCATCGGAGATCGGTTTCATTTTGCCGGTGTGGGCATAGTTGCCGGACTGGATCTTAGTAGGACCGTTTGGCTGAACCGGGAAGATGCCGCTTCTGTCATCCATCATCCATGGTTTGCCAAAGAGTTCACCCGGGAAGAGCTCCAGATTGAAGCAGAGCTTGCCGGCAAATTCCGGGGCGATGGGGCGGTCAAGGTTTACCACGATATCGATCACATCACCGGATCCGGTTACGATCACATCATAGTTGAATTCAAAATCCGGATAGATGATAGGGTTGAAGCCGTGGAGATGTGCCTGCATGTCAGGATAGGAGAGGGTGGTAGTGATCTGGTTTTTCTCATGATCTACCACACGGTTCTGTTGTTTTGGGACAGGCTGCCACTGGCCCGGGGTCTGCTCAAAGCGGACATCGCCGTTTGTGGCTACACGTTTTCCATGCATCAGTATGCTGACACCGGACTGATGGCCGGCCGGATAGATATCATCAAATACCATGATATTTACGCCGTGATCTTCAAAATAATTCTTTTTATTTAACTGAAAAGCCATGGTGATTCTCCCTCTTACGTATTAGATAAGTCCAGTATATCAATTCGGAAGATAGATTTATACCTGTTTTTTCAGCCGATATGGGGAGATTTTGCCTTGCATATAAAGACAAAAAGCAGGAATAATTTATCAAAATACGGGAATTTTTGCGGATATATTGACAAAAAAATCACATGCTTTATATAATGAAAATGCGCAACAAATATACTATGAAAGGAGAAACAAACATGAGAAACAAAAAGTATCTGGCAATCGTCAGTGCAGCAGCACTGACCCTTTCCGCAGCAAGCACTGCTATGGCATACGTTCCTGGAACCTATACCGGAGAAGCAGATGGCTTTGGCGGAAAAGTTACTGTAACCGTTACTGTTGATGAAGAGAGCATCACAGAGGCAGTGGTTGCAGGCGAAAGTGAAACACCTGAGATCGGCGGAGCAGCTCTTGAGGAGCTTGGCGCACAGATCGTAGCAGCACAGAGTGCTGACATCGACGGCGTAGCCGGCGCATCCCTTACTTCCGGCGGTGCAAAAGAGGCAGCTGCAGCTGCACTTGCACAGGCAGCAGGTGAGGCAGAGGAAGAGACTGCTGAGGCAGCAGACGCTTCCGCAGTATCCGGAACCTTTACCGGATCTTCTATCGGTATGCAGGGACCTGTTACCGTAACCATGACCGTTGACAACGGTACTATCACAGCAGTAGAACTTACCGAGTGCAAAGAGACTCCTGCAGTTGCTTCCGTAGCAATGGAGAGAATTCCTGCACAGATGGTAGAGCATCAGACCATCGAGGTTGATACCGTTACAGGTGCAACCCTTTGCTCCAACGCAATCATGCGTGCAGCAAAAGCAGCAGCTGAGGAAGCTGGTCTTGATGTAGAGGCTCTCAAAGCTAACGCATACCATGCAGAGGCTGGTGAGGACGAAGTATATGATACAGACGTACTGGTAATCGGTGCCGGCGGCGCTGGTTTCTCTTCTGCAATTACTGCAGCACAGGGCGGCGCATCTGTAATCATGCTGGAGAAGAGCTCCGTTTGCGGTGGAAACACCCTGATGCAGGGTGGTGCATTCAACACCAACGACCCTGATGCTCAGGCACTCAGAATCACAACCGTAGCTGAGTACAATCAGCTGCAGGATTTCCTGGCTCTTTCCAAAGAGGATGAGGCACTTCACTTTGATCAGTTCCCGGAGTGGGCTGAGGTACTGGATGCCCTTCAGGCAGACATCACCGCTTTCCTTGCAGAGAACGAAGGAAAAGAGGCCGGTGTAGACCTTCCGGGTTATGACTCCACTTATCTTCATATGTGGCACATCTATGTTGGTGGTCTTCGTGAGCTTATGGACGGAACCTGGACCGCTTCCAACATTGATCTTGCTACCGCACTTGCTGACAACGCACTTGAGACCTATGAGTGGTGTGTAGACTCCTTAGGTATCGAGGGTGAGTACGGCGAGGACTTAGGTGATGGCCTTTACACCGTACTTGGCGCTATGTGGCCACGTACCCACAGATTCATGACCTCCACTCCACTGATCGATGTATTAAGAAAAGATGCAGAGGATCTTGGTGTTCAGGTTTATACCGAGACTGCAGCTAAGACTCTCCTGGTTGATGAGAACGGTGCTGTAGTTGGTGCTGAGGCTGAGAAAGCTGACGGTACCAAAGTGACTGTAAATGCTAAAGCAGTTATTCTTGCCTGCGGTGGTTACGGTGCTAACGCTCCTATGGCAAAAGAGTATGATAACTACTGGGGTGACAACCTTTCCGATACCACTCTTACCACCAACGTTGGAACCAACACCGGTGACGGTATCACCATGGCAATCGCAGTAGGCGCTGATACTACCGGTCTTGATGTAGTACAGCTGATGCCATCTTCCTCCCCAATCAAAGGTACCATGACTGACGGTATCTGGGCAGATGCTTCCCAGCAGATCTGGATCGACAAAGATGGTAACCGTTTTGTAAACGAGTACGCTGAGCGTGACGTTCTGGCTTCTTCCTCCCTGGCACTTGAGGATGGTATCTTCTATATCATCTACTCCGGTATGGTTGATCCTGAGACCGGTATGTGCGAGGGTGCTGATTACACCCAGTCCCTGTTCGGAAACACCATCGAGAACATGGTAAACAACGGACATATCTGGTATGGAAGCACTCTGGCTGAGCTTGCTGAAGCATCCGCTACCTCCGCTGGCGGCGCTTGCCCTGCATTCTCCGAGGAGGCTCTCAGAAACACCATCGAGAAATACAACAGCTATGTAGATGCTCAGGAAGATCCTGACTTTGGCAAGGGCGTTATCTCCGGTAAAGTTGACATCGAGGGCATCGAGGCTAACCCAGAGGTTGGTTTCGCAATCTCCCCACGTAAAGCTTCTATCCATCACACCATGGGTGGTGTAACCATCGACACCAACGCAGCAGTTCTTGACACTGAGGGCAACCCAATTGCAGGTCTGTTTGCAGCAGGTGAGGTTACCGGTGGTATCCACGCAGGAAACCGTCTTGGCGGAAACGCTGTAGCTGATATCTTTACCTTCGGTCATGTAGCAGGCGCAAGCGCAGCTGCTTACATCGCTGAGTAATTCTTTGGTTTTCAGCTCTGATATGAAATAATGGAATGCCGCATGAGCTTTTTATGGCCCATGCGGCATTTTTGTTTCTTGCATTCCCGGGGGAATGACGATAGAATGATCGGTAGAATCATATATTTTTGAGAGGCATGACAGGAGATAGAAGATAGAATATGGAACTTCGGCAGATTCAGTATATGGTGGCCTGCGCCAGAACACAGTCCTTCAGCAAGGCGGCGGAGCTTTTGTTCACCACCCAGTCCAATGTGAGCAAGACTATAGCGGCGCTGGAGAACGAGCTTGGGCAGAAATTGTTTGACCGCAAACAGAGGGGGATCACCCTGACTCCTAAGGGGCGTCAGGTATATCAGCATGCCCTCAGTATGCTGGAGTGCAGCAGCAAGATCCAGGAGTGCGCGGAGGAAGAGTGCACCGAGGAGCTGCATGTTTCCTTCCAGAACAGCGACTGGTTTGCAGCGGCCTTCTGCGAGTTTTTTATCCGCCACGGCGGGGAGGGACGGCGCTTTTATATGAACAGCGCGGCGGTGGATGAGATTCTCCGGCCCCTTTCCGGCGGGCTGGACCAGATGGGATTTGCCTGCATGGAGGAGGAGCATATTGAGAAGCTCCGGGGCTTCTTCAGGAACAATCATATTGGATTTATTGTGCTTAAGAAGGCCGGAACTGCGCTGCATTACGGCACAAATCTGTCTTTGAAGCAGAGGATAGAGGAGCTTTTGCTGCGTCAGGCGGAGGGGGTGGATGCTTCCGAGGAAGCGGCTGAGAGGAATGTCATTGAGGTTCCGCTGATCCAGGGGCTGGATGATGAGTATTCCGGGCTTTCCTTCCGAAAGGGAAAGGCATCGAGCCTGAAGCCAAAGGTGCTGATCACCACGAACAGCGATTTTATTACCAGGGAGATCCTTGCCAGAACGGAGCTATGTACCATAAGCCCGGAGCTTCCGGGGCATGGGGACAGCCCCGCCGGAGAGGACACGCTGGTGCTCTCTGAAGAGGAACAGAATATTTTATACATCTGTATGTTCCGAAACGATATGGAACTGGAGGCGCTGCCTAAGGAATTTCTGACATTTATCCGGCAGTATATGGATGCAGAATAGTGTATAAAAAAACAGAACAGAATCTAAAAAGCCGGCCCTTGTGGCCGGCTTTTTTCGAGGGATTTTATATGGTTTTTCTTTGAATATTCCGAAATTGGTGGAGGCAGAATATTCAGGATGACCTGCAGTTGCCTGCTGTCTATGTATGCCATTTTACACCATATTTCTGAACACACAACCCTCCCCGGGGGATACAAGGTATTCCTATTAGGAATGGGTCTTATCCCCCCACCGGGGTTGTGAGCCAGAAAAGCGGTTTTTATAATGGGGTAAGAAACTCACGGAAGGAGGGAGAAGAAATGAACAGTTATGTATGGAAACGATTGCTGCAGCTGATCCCGATCCTGTTTGCCATCACATTTCTCTCCTTTGGAATGATGCGGCTTGCGGGAAGCGATGTCGTCATGCAGAAAATGGAGAATACCGGAACCATTGTCTCTCAGGAGGTGGTGGATGCGGCCAGAGCAGAGCTGGGGCTGGACAGACCATTCCTTGTGCAGTACTTTGTATGGCTTGGAAAGCTGGTAAGGGGAGATATGGGAAACAGCTACGTTTCCGGAAAAGATGTTTTTTCCACCTTTCTCTCCAAGCTGCCTGCCACCCTGCTGCTGACGGTGGTATCCATCCTGCTTACCATAGTGGTGTCTATTCCTCTTGGTATTCTGGCTGCGGTGAAGCAGAACCGGTTTACGGATTACTTTATTCGATTTATGAGCTTTGTGGGAAACAGTATGCCGAACTTCTTTGTATCCCTGGTGCTCATGTATTTCCTGGCTATTAAGCTGAAAATTTTTCCTGTGATCTCCTCCGGAGTTACCCTTAAGAGTGTTGCCATGCCCGCCCTCACTCTGGCCATAGCCATGTCTGCCAAGTATTTAAGACAGGTACGCGCTACTGTGCTGGACGAGCTGAGTAAGGATTATGTGGTGGGGGCAAAAGCCCGCGGTGTACGCTTCTCTGTGACAATGATAAAGAGCGTTCTCCGTGCTTCTCTGGTCAGCATCGTCACCCTGCTGACTCTTTCTATAGGAAGTCTTCTGGGTGGAACCGCCATTGTGGAATCCATCTTTATGTGGGACGGTGTTGGAAAAATGGCGGTGGATGCCATCAATATGCGTGATTATCCCATCATTCAGGCCTATGTTATGTGGATGGCCATCATTTATGTCACCGTGAACCTGCTTACCGATCTTTCCTATCGCTGGCTGGATCCGAGAATTCGTCTGGGAGGTATGGAGCAGTGAGTATGGAAAAGAAAAATGTCACAGTACGTGTACAGAAAGTAAAAAAGAATCGAATCAAAACACGACTTTTTTTCTTCATTGGGCTTGCAGCGCTGATTCTGCTTGCGGCAGTATTTGCGGATCATCTTTGTCCTTATGACCCTAATGCCCAGGATCTGATGAGTGCGCTGCAGGCGCCTTCCTTAGCGCATCCTATGGGCACGGACCGATTTGGCCGTGATATGTTATCCCGTGTCATTGCGGGAGCGCAGACCAGTGTTTTATCCACATTGGCCCTGGTTGGAATCATCACTCTGGTTGGAACCATCATCGGCGTGATCTGCGGTTTTGCAGGCGGCGTGGTGGATTCCGTGGTGATGCGGGTCTCCGACATCTGTCTTGCCTTTCCGGGGTTGGTATTTGCCCTGGCTGTGGCAGCGGTTCTAAATGGAGGAATCTCCAATGCGGTGATTGCGCTGGCAGTTATCAGCTGGCCCAAGTATTCCCGCGTGGCACGAAGTCAGACTCTGGCACTCAAAAATTCCCCCTATGTTTATGCGGCGCAGCTGGCAGGAGATACACCTCTTCAGATCATTCTCCGTCATATTTTTCCAAACATGCTGGGTGCCATTCTGGTCACCGCCATGCTGGATATCGGAACCATGATGATGGAACTGGCAGGTCTTTCTTTCCTGAATCTGGG
>JAGHUU010000057.1 GCA_018064695.1 Candidatus Blautia equi
TATAATCTGCCTCTCACAGAGGAAGGGTATTATCATATGAAGGAGAAAGCGGACGGTATCGTCATTTCCAAGAGACGTTACTGCATTCCGGAGAAGGACGGGCTGATGATCGAGCTGGATATTTTCCACGGAGATTATGAAGGACTGATCTATGCGGAGGTGGAGTTTTCTTCTGAGGAGCAGGCTCTCTCCTACGTGCAGCCGGCATGGTTTGGCCGGGAGGTTACAGAAGAGCCAGGCTACGCAAACAGCTGCCTGAGCCAGGGTCTCAAAACACTCGAAGAACTGCTTGGCTGATATGCATTTGCCGGGCTGCTAAACAACAGTAAATGACAAAAGTCCTGCAGGAGCGCAGCCACCGGACATAAGATCCGATGGCATGAAGCCAATCTCCGCAGGACTTTTATTTTTGTTCTGATTTATACCAAAATCAGAGTTTTTTTCCTTTTTCAGCACATGCTGTCAGTGCTTCGTAGACAGCGCTTCTCATGCCGTATTTCTCCAGCATGCGAACGCCCTCGATGGTGGTTCCGGCCGGGGAGCATACCATATCTTTCAGGTCGCCAGGGTGTCTGCCGGTCTCCTGTACCATCTTGGCTGCGCCAAGGACTGCCTGGGAGCAGAAAGCATAAGCCTGTTTTCTTGGCATTCCCTGTGCTACTACAGCGTCCGCCATAGCCTCGATGAACATAAACACATAGGCCGGTGATGCGCCGGAAGCACAGTTCACGGCATCCATGAGTCTTTCAGGAATAAACTCTGTTTTTCCAAAGCTGTCGGTGATGGCTTTCACCATGGCAGCGTCCTCATCGGTCACTCTCTCGTTGATGGTCACGCCGGTCATACCTGCGCCTACCATAGCAGGAGTGTTAGGCATCATGCGCACGATTCTGAGGGGCTGTCCGCATTTCTCCTCCAGCCATGCCAGAGTTTTGCCCGGGCAGATGCTGACTACAAGGTGCTCTAATGTAAAGAGATCCTTCACCTCGTTAATGACTTCCTCATAAAACTGCGGTTTTACTGCCAGGAAGATCACCTTTGCTTTTTCTACTACTTCACGGTTATTAAGGGTGGTCACAACGCCAAGCTTCTCCTGGCTTCTCTTAGAGCCTGCCTCGGTAAGGTTGGATACGATGATCTCCTCTTTCTCATAAAGTCCGTTTTTTAACATGCCGCTGATCATAGCGGTGGCCATGTTTCCACAGCCGATAAATCCTACTTTCATTTCTTTCACGTTTCCTTTCTTAAGGATGTGTTATCTCTCCTCGCGGAAATATGCGGTTCCAAGTGCTGCCGGAGGCTGATTCTCCCTCTTGTTTCTCATGCTGGTCAGTACCAGTACGACCATGGTTACAATGTAAGGGATCATCTTATAGATCTCCTGGAATTCCATATGCTCCATACCGGTTGGGATATAGAGATACAGGATGTAAAGCCCACCGAAAAGGATGGAGGAGAAGATGCTGACGGTTGGTCTCCAGATGGTGAAGATAACCAGGGCGATGGCCAGCCAGCCGCGGTCGCCGAAGGCATCGTTGGACCATACGCCGCGGGCGTAGTCCATAACATAATATAATCCGCCAAGACCTGCAATGATACAGCCAACACAGGTGGATACATATTTATATTTGGTAACGTTGATACCGGCTGCATCTGCGGTGGCAGGGTTCTCACCCACCGCGCGAAGGTGCAGACCGACACGGGTATTCTTAAGCACATAGGAGCTGGCAAGGGCGATAAAGATCGCGCCGTAAGCCAGGAATCCATAGGAGAAGAACAGCTTTCCAACTACGCCCAATTTACCTGCAAAAGGAAGGGTCTTGCTGAAATAGCTGCTGGTGGCAGAAAGGGTGATGTTCGGCACCTCGCTGCCGGAGAGTTTAATCAGGGAACCTCCGAAGAAGTTGCCAAAGCCCACGCCGAAGGTGGTGAGCGCCAGACCGGTTACGTTCTGGTTGGCGCGGAGGGATACGGTCAGGAAGCTGTAAATAAGTCCCATGATCAGGGAACCCAGCACAGAACAGCACAGCGGGATCATGATAGCCAGAAATCCGTTGATGTCTGCTTTATCTGCCAGAGAGTTCTCATAGAAGAAGGAACCGATAACACCGCTGATGGCGCCCACATACATAACGCCCGGGATTCCAAGGTTCAGGTTACCGGATTTCTCAGTCAGGATCTCACCGGTGCTTCCGTAAAGAAGGGGAATACCCTGCACAACTGCTCTTGGGATCAGTGTAGCAAAATTGATCATGATCACTGTACCTCCTTTCCGGATTTTTTACGTAAATGGATCTGATAGGAAATGAAGAACTCGCATCCGATGATAAAGAACAGGATGATACCTGTCAGGATATCGGAGAAGGACTGGTTTAATCCAAAGGTGGTGGAGATCTCTCCCGCTCCTCTGTTCAGGAAAATGATCAGGAAGCTGGTGAAGATCATGACGATCGGATCAAACTTGGCCATCCAGGAAACCATAACTGCGGTGAAGCCCTGTCCACCGGAGATGGTGGTGGTGATGGTATGGTTGATGCCGCCCACAAGGAGCAGACCTACGATACCGCAGACACCGCCGGAGATCAGCATGGTACGGATAATAACGCGCTCAACTTTAATACCTACATAGCGTGCGGTACGCTCGCTCTCACCTACTACAGAGATCTCATATCCCTGTTTGCTGTAGTTGAGATAAATATACATAGCCGCAGTGATAATCACTGCGATGGTAATAGTAAGAAGGTATTTGGATCCGAAGATCTCAGGCAGCCATCCAATATTGGAGTTCTGATTGATGATACCGTTCTTACCTGAGCCCTTCGGAACCTGCCAAACGATGGTGAAATATGCCACCAGCTGAGTAGCGATATAGTTCATCATAAGGGTAGCCAGGGTCTCATTGGTATTCCATTTTGCTTTAAAGAATGCCGGGATAAATCCCCATGCAGCACCTGCCGCAATACTGGTTACGATCATGAGAAGGATCACAACTGCATTTGGAACCTTCTCTGCCAGGGTGATCATGCAGGCTGCGGAGGCAAGTCCGCCCACCAGCACCTGTCCCTCACCGCCGATGTTCCAGAAGCGCATGCGGAATGCAGGGGTCAGCGCCAGGGAGATCAGAAGCAGGATGGCAATATTCTGGGTAGTGATCCAGCTCTTTCTGGTGGTACCAAAGGCGCCGAGGTAAATAGTTTTATATACTTCCAGCGGATTTAGCCCCGTAAGAAGGGTGGTCAGTAATCCGCAGAGGATCAGTGCCAGGGCAATGGCGCCCACACGGATCGCCAGTGCTTTCTGCCAGGAAAGGGCACCGCGCTTCACGATATAAAAAGCAGGTTCTTTTTTCTTCTCATTCATCGCCTTTTACCCCTCCTTTATTAGTCATCATCATACCAACGGTATTTTTATCGGCGGTACGTCCGTCCAGGATACCGCTGACTTCTCCGCCGCAGAGAACCAGGATTCTGTCAGAGAGCTCCAGAAGAACATCCAGGTCCTCTCCTACAAAGATCACGGCTACGCCTTTTTCCTTCTGCTGATTGATCAGATCGTAGATGGTGTAGGAGGAGTTGATATCCAGACCGCGGACTGCATAGGCAGTCATAAGTACACGCGGTGCGAAGGAGATCTCACGTCCTACCAGGACCTTCTGTACATTACCGCCGGAGAGTCTTCTTACAGGAGTGGTGATGCCAGGGGTAACGACCTCCAGATCCTCCACAATGTGCTCTGCCAGGTTCTTAGGCTCTTTACGGTTGGCAAACGGAGAATTGCCTTTTCTGAAGGAACGAAGCAGCATGTTGTTGGTAAGGTCCATGTTTCCAACAAGGCCCATACCAAGACGGTCCTCCGGAACGAAGGAAAGGTGAACGCCCATGTCGGCGATCTCTTTTGGATCTTTTCCAACCAGCTCCTCGTAGGTGCCGTTTTTATGGAGATACTGAATATTTCCGGATTCACATACCTGTAATCCGGCAATGGCCTCCAGAAGCTCTTTCTGGCCGCAGCCGGAAATACCGGCAATACCAAGGATCTCGCCGCTGTATGCGGTAAAGGAGATATCTTTCAGCTTCAGAACGCCGTCCTCACCGCGGACATTCAGCCCTTTTACAATAACTCTCTCCTGTGGGTTCACAGGGTCCGGTCTTCTGATATTTAAGGATACTTTATGTCCGACCATCATGTTGGTCATCTCTTCTGCGTTGGTATCCTTTGTCATCATATCGCCAATGTACTCTCCTCTTCGAAGGACAGCCACGCGGTCGGAGAGGCTCTCCACCTCATGCATTTTGTGGGTGATGATGACAATGGCTTTTCCGTCATCTCTCATGTTTCTGAGGACGCGGAACAGTTTTTCTGTCTCCTGCGGAGTCAGAACGGCGGTAGGCTCATCCAGAATGAGGATGTCAGCGCCGCGGTATAGAACCTTTACGATCTCCACAGTCTGTTTCTGGGAAACGGACATGTTGTAGATCTTCTGGTCCGGATCCACCTCAAAGCCGTATTTGTCGCAGATCTCCCTGATCTTTGCGGTAGCCTCCTTAATATTCAGCTTGCCGTCAAGGCCCAGGATGATGTTCTCTGTGGCGGT
>JAGHUU010000019.1 GCA_018064695.1 Candidatus Blautia equi
TCATCCGGTGTACCCTGTGCGATGAGACGGCCAAAGTCCAGTACATAAATACGATCGGAGATCTGCATAACCAGATCCATATGATGCTCGATCATGAAGATGGACAGGTTATAGTCTTTACGGATCTGAGCGATGAACTCTGTGAGCTCCTGTGTCTCCTGCGGGTTCATACCTGCAGCAGGCTCATCCAGAAGGAGAAGCTGCGGCTCGGTAGCCAGTGCACGGGCGATCTCCAGATGACGCTGGGTTCCGTATGGAAGGGAGGATGCGATCTCATCTTTTAAGTGAGCCAGGTTCTGCATTTCCAGCAGCTCCATGGTCTCTTTTCTCATACGGGCCTCCTCCGCGTAGTTGAGGCGGAAGGTGGCGGATAAGAAGTTCTGTTTTGCGCGCATGTGCTTGGCAATCAGAACGTTGTCAAAAACGGTCAGGTTGCCAAAGAGACGGATGTTCTGGAAGGTTCTTGCAATGCCGAGCTTTGTGATGACATCCGGAGTCTTGCGGATCGGTTTTACAGGAACAGCAGGTACATCTCCGGCATAGAGACGTTTCATTTTGCCCTGAGGAGCGTTGCGGAGAATTGGCTCTCCGTTCAGACGAACCTCTCCGAAGGTTGGCTCATAGATACCGGTAACACAGTTAAATGCAGTAGTCTTGCCGGCACCGTTTGGTCCGATCAGAGCTACGATCTCGCCTTTGTTTACATCCAGGGTAAGACCGTTGACAGCTACAACGCCGCCGAACTGCATGGTGATGTTGTCCATATGTAAAATGTTCTGTGCCATTATGCCTTACCTCCCTTTTTATCTTTCTTTTTAAAGAGACCGAAAAGGCCGTCCCAGCTGAACTCCTTGTTGCCCATGATACCGCGCTGCCAGAAGAGTACGACTACCATAAGAAGGATGGAGTAGATAACCATACGGAAACCGGTACGGAACAGCGGGATCTGGTACTCACCGATGAAGTGAGGCTCATCAAAGAAACGAAGCCATTCCTGACCGCCGTTGATGAGGAAGGAACCGATGATGGAACCGGTGATGGATCCGATACCGCCAAGTACAACGATCAGAAGAATGTTGTAGGTGAGGGTGATCTGGAAGGTCTTGGTATCGATGGATCTCATGTAGATACCAAGGAGGCCGCCTGCGATTCCTGTGAAGAAGGAGGAGATCACGAAGGCAAGCTCTTTGTGCTTGAACAGGTTGATACCCATGGACTCTGCTGCGATGTCGTCCTCGCGGATAGCCTTGAAGGCACGGCCGTAGGAGGAGTTGATGAGCAGGATCATGATAAAGATGCAGAGCGCGGAGATAACGACCGGCTCAAAGATGTTTTTAAATTTAGGAATGTTGTTAAGACCGAAGGATCCGTTTGTGACAGTCTCCAGTGCAGGAGAAGCTAAGAGCGCACGGATGATCTCGGCAAAACCAAGGGTAGCGATGGCAAGGTAGTCACTCTTCAGACGAAGAACCGGGATACCTACCAGGATCGCAAATACAGCGGCTACAAGACCGCCCACAATAAGGGCTGCATAGACCGGAAGATGTACATTCTCCAGCCATGGAGCAATACCGCTTACGTAGTAAACGCTTGGACGAACCTCCACAGGGATAGTAAGGATGGCGGTGGTATAAGCACCAAGAGCCATGAAACCTGCCTGTCCAAGGGAGAAAAGACCGGTGAAACCGGTGAGCATGTTCATCGCTACAGCGACAACAGCATAAATTACGGAACGTTCAATAATGGAGATCGCATAGGAGTGAGCTTTTGCATTGGCCTGCAGCCAGCCGAGAACGGCCAGAACTGCCACGCAGACAATGAGGCTCAGAACCAGATCTCTTGTCTTTTTCTGTTTCATTGTAAGCACCTCCTCAGACTTTATCGGTTGCCTTCTCACCGAAGAGACCGGTAGGACGAACCAGAAGAATTACGATCAGCAGCAGGAAGGTAAAGGCATCGGAGTAGGTGGAGTAACCCATAGCTACCAGCATGGTCTCGCAGATACCGATGACAAAACCGCCGACCACCGCACCTGGGATGGATCCGATACCGCCCAGTACGGCAGCAACGAAGCACTTAAGTCCCGGAAGGGAGCCGGAGAAAGGATATACGGTCATACGGTCGGTGAAGTAAAGAATAGAACCAACCGCAGCCAGTAAGCTTCCGATGACGAAGGTCATGGAAATCGTATTATCGACTTTGATACCCATGAGGCGGGCGGTTTCCGTATCTTTGGAAACGGCTCTCATGGCCATACCGATCTTGGTATGGTTGATCAGCTGCATCAGAAGGAATACCAGCACTACGGTGAGGACCGGAGTGATGAGGGTTACTAAAGATGCGGAGATATCACCGAACTGTAAGATGACCTTCAGGAATGGGATTTCCGGATAGGACTTAGGAAGAGCGGTGAAGAGATAAGTGGAAAGATTCTGCAGCAGGTAGCTGACACCGATCGCGGAGATCATGATGGACATACGCGGGGAATGACGAAGGGGCTTGTAAGCAGCCTTTTCGATCACAACACCCAGGAGTACGGTTCCTGCCAGTACCACAGGGATCGAGATGAACCATGGGAAGGATGCCATGGAAAAGATCATAAAGTAACCGGCCATCATAAAGATGTCGCCGTGAGCGAAGTTGATCAGACGGAGAATACCATATACCATGGTGTATCCGATGGCGATCAGCGCGTAGGCACCGCCCAGGGAAATACCGGTCAGCAGATGCTGGGCAAATGTAGTTAAGCTCATAAAGAAGCCTCCTGAATAGATTCTGGCTGAAAACAGCCGGGTTCTTTAACTCAAAACGAGGGTGAAGTAATTCTTCACCCTCATTGTATGCTATGTTGGCTTTAAAACTATTTTGATTACTGTACGGTTACAGTTTTCAGGAACTGGAAGCCGCCGTCTTTTACAACGTCGATGTAAGCGGTGTCTTTGTTAGCATCGCCGATTGCGTTGAAGGTGATGGCACCGGTAACGCCCTCAGTGCTGAGTGCTGCAATAGCCTCTTTCAGCTCTGCGCCGTCGGTGGTTCCTGCTGCTTCAAGAGCGTCGCAGATTACGTTGTAGGTATCGAAGCAAAGTGCGGTGTTACCAACGATCGCATCGTTTCCACCGTTGTTCTCGATACGTTTTGCATCAGCGTTGAGCCACTCTTTGTAGCCTTTTACGAAGTCAACAGCGATTGGGTTGGACTCATCTGCCTCATCGAAGAAGGTGGAGCAAACCATTCCCTCAGCCTCTTCTACACCGGCATTGTCAATGATGGTGGAGTTGTACCAGGTATCACCAGCCATGAATGCTGCATCGATACCAAGCTCGCGAGCCTGTTTGATTACGAGTGGAGCAACAGTGATGGAGGTAGGAGCGAAGATTGCCTCTGCCTCAGCTGCTTTAACCTCAGTCAGGACTGCTTTGAAATCGGACTGGTTGGTCTGGAACTGCTGATCGGTAACGATGGTTCCGCCAAGAGCCTCAAACTGTTTTTTGAAGAAGGAAGCAAGACCGGTGGAGTAGTCATCACCGAGCTGCTCGATAACTGCTACTTTGGTGTAGCCCTCATCGAATGCGTACTGAGCCATTACAGAACCCTGGAATGGATCAAGGAAGCATACGCGGAAGTAGTACTCACATCCGGAAGTTACCTGTGGGTTGGTGCAGGAGCATCCGATTGCAGGGATCTCAGCATCAGCGAAGATAGGACCTGCTGCGATAGAAACACCGGAACCGTAGGAACCGATAACAGCGGTAACGCCGTCAGCTACAAGTTTCTGAGCTGCGGTAACTGCCTCAGTCTTATCGGATTTGTTATCAACCTCATCAAGCTCGATCTGGTATTCAACACCGTCGATGGTTACGGTTGGTCTGAGCTCGTTAGCGTAACGTGCGCCCTGAAGCTCCTGGATACCGCCGCCGCCGTTCTCACCGGTCTGTGGCTCGAATACACCGATCTTGATTACGTCTGCTGCGAATGCAGAGCCGGAAATCATAGTTACTGCCATGGTTGCTGCAGCTAAGGAAGCTGCGAGTTTTTTCATTTTCATAATGAACTCCTCCTTTTATTTGTTTCCCTATGAGGACATTTGTATTTCCCGGGAAAACATTTTTCCTTATTATAATCATTAGAAGGGAAATTGGCAAGGTTTTTCTTTGCTGTATGGAGGCTGAAGGCGGGGCCGATTGTATGTTTTTATGTACAGTTCCGGCGCAGAATGTTATAGTGGAGAGAAAGAACAAAACAGTGTACAGGAGTGGGAATTTGAATAAATACAGTAAGGAACGATTGGAAGAGGAGAGAGCGGACAGCAGCGCGGCACCGCTGGTGGTATGTATGGGAAAAGGTGCCCAGAAGGATGCGGCCACGGCTCTGGCAAAAAGAGTTGGCGCGCCGCTCTCGGATAAGCCCGGTAAGGAACTGACCCTTCTCATCGACGGAAACGGCGTCTCATTAAACGGATACGGACTGACCTTTAAGGGTGATTTTGAGCAGATGCTGCACCGGCTGACCGAGGGCCGCCTGCAGCACGAGATGATCTCCAGGGTCTGCAAAACGAAGGAGACAGGCCTTAAAGCCATCGACGCCACCGCAGGCATGGGTGAGGATTCCATCCTGCTGGCAGCCAACGGATACGATGTGACCCTCCACGAACAGAACCCGGTGATCGCGGCACTCTTAAAGGATGCCCTGCGGCGCGGAAAAAAACATCCGGTGCTGAAGGAAATCGTGGAGCGCATGCACCTGGTGGAAGGGGACAGCGTGGAGCTGATGCCAAAGCGCGTGGATGAGCCGGAGCTGATCTTTTTAGACCCCATGTTTCCGGAGCGGCAGAAGAGCGGCCTTATTAATAAGAAGCTGCAGCTGATCCAGAAGCTGGAGCGGCCCTGCACGGAGGAGAGCGAGCTCTTTGACGCAGCCATTGCCGCCCACCCAAAGAAGATCATCGTGAAGAGACCTCTTAAAGGTCCATACCTGGCGGACCGGGAACCAACCTATACAGTGAAGGGAAAAGCCATCCGCTATGATGTGTATATATATGGATAAAAAGACAGCAAAATAATGATATCTCGGGGCAAAAAAAGGAAAGAAAAAAAGCCGGGATAATAATAAAATAGAAGCATCAGAGAATGCTGTGAAAATAAGCATACAGAAAGGAAGAACGAACAATGATTACAGATATCGCGCATATTGCCATGAACCCACTGGACATGGACAAGAGCATTAAATTCTACACAGAAGTGCTGGGATTTAAAAAGGTTTTTGAACTGCCTCACGAGGACGGCACCCCATGGATCATCTACCTGAAGATCAACAAAGGACATTTCCTTGAGATGTTCTACGGCGGAACCCTGGACAGAGATTACGCATACGATCCAAAGAAGGTCGGCTACTATCACCTCTGCATCGACTGCGGCGACATCAAAGCCAAAGCACAGGAGCTTTTTGAGAAAGGCGTTCTGGAGGCACCTGTCACCGGATTTGAGAGAGACAAAAATCCAAACCTCTGGATCCACGACCCGGATGGAAACGCTATTGAGTTCGTAGAGTACCAGCCTGACTGCATTCACTTTGAGGAGCTTGGAACCCAGGGCTATGAATTAGGCGGAGAGAACTATAAGGGAATCGCACACGCTGCCTTCGTAGTAAAAGATATCGACGCTTCCATGGATTTCTACTGCAACCATCTTGGCTTCAAACATATCTACACCTTAAATGACGAGAACGGAAACCCATGGCTGAACTTCCTGCAGGTTCGCCCGGGCGTATACCTGGAGCTCTTCTTAAACGGTGAGGGCGAGAACCCTGCAAGCTGGACCGCAAGAGGCTTCACCCATGTATGTCTGGAGACCGATGACCTGATCGGTGAGGTGGAGAGACTCCGCGCAGAGGGCATTGAGATCGATGACGAGCCAAAGACCTCTGCAGATAAGAACTGGCAGGCATGGATCCACGATCCTGACGGAAACATGATCGAGCTTATGATGATCGATCCGGAATCCCCACAGGCTCTGGCATAATTAAAATAATAAAACAGGGATCTGTTCCTATTTACCAATGGTAAAACGGAGCAGGTCCCTTTTGTTTTTGGTATTATTCAAATGGATATTTGTAATTCCAGTCGTTTCTAAGCTTATCGCACTGCTTCAGCACGCTTAAGGTAGCCTCCCACGGCATCAGCGGGGACTCCTTGATGCCCTTTCTCAGGCAGTCGTTGACGTAGGCGATCTCAAACTGATACCCCTCATCCTCAACGCCTTCGATCTTCTGCGGAACAGGAGCTTTGATGGTCTCCTCCTGATCGCCGATGATCACCTGAGCCTCAGATGGTTTCCAGAAGGACGGCACGATGATGCGGCCTTTGGTTCCGTAAATATAAGCGGTATCCGGGATCTCGGTTCGGATGGCGTTTGTCATAACAGAGAGTGCGCCGTTATCGTACTGGGCAATGTAGCTTTCCTGCTCATCCACCATGAGATGCAGATGGTCCGTGTTCATGGACATGAGACCGGTGAGGGCCACCGGATCCTTTTCAAAGATCATTCTGGAGAAATGCAGGTTGTAGACGCCCACATCCAGAAGACCGCCGCCTGCTGTGGCAGGGTCCACCAGACGTCCGCCGCAGTCGTCCGGAATTCTGTATGCGAAGGAGGAGTGCATGGCGCGGACTTCGCCGATGCCCTTCTCGCCAATGCGGGCTTTGATCATGTCGATGATCGGGAAAAATCTGGTCCACACGGCTTCCATAAAGAATACGTTGTTTTTCTTAGCGCGGGCGATCATCTCCTCTGCCTCAGCGGCACCCACGCCGGCCGGCTTTTCCACCAGTACGGACTTGCCGGAATTCATGGCACGGATAGCCGGCTCCTTGTGGCCTGGATGAGGTACCGGAATATATACCACATCGATGTCGTTCCTTGCGATCATCTCATCGTAGGTGATGGCTTCCGGGATATCAAATCTCTCTGCCATCTTTTTAGCTGTCTCCATGGTTCGGGAGGAGATGGCCACGATGTTCATATCCTCTACCTGGCGGGCACCTTTCATCCAGCGGTCCAGGATGATACCTGCGCCTAAAAGGCCCCAGCGAATTTCTTTTTTCTCCATGCTGTTCCTGTTTCCCTTCTTATATAAAAACTGTTAAGTATAAAAACTGTTAAGTATAAATTCTGTTATGCGAACATGATTCAAAGCTCCTCGAGATCGATGACACGAAAGCCGTGTTTCATGACCTGCTCCGCAAAAATGCCCTGCCCCGGAATCTTTCTTCTGGAAAAAGTACCGTCGTAGATCTCCCGGCAGCCGCAGCTTGGGCTTCTGGACTGCAGAACCACCACATCCGGCTTTTCCCGCAGGGCAATATCCAGCGCAATAGCAGCGCCTTTCCGGAATTCCGCGTCCACGATCTGCCCTTCCCGGTTGGTCACCACACCTTTTACGATCTCCGATGGGATGCGGGGAGTGGGCAGGCCGCCCAGACACTCCGGGCACACCGGGATCACCTCGTGTCCCTGGATGAATGCAGCCACTTTTTCACTGTAATTGTTTCCGCCGTTGTACTTGCAGTTTTCTCCAAGCAGGCAGGCACTGACCATGATCTTCATATCTTATTTATACCTTATCTTTCCCGGGAATTCTCACCGCATTTTATGCTTCTGCCGCCAATGTGTTATATGGGATTTCAAAAGGGGCAGAGCCCATCAGGCGTTGTAGACGATTCCGCTGTCCTTTGATGAGAAACGTTTGGAACGGTCCGCATAGAATGGGTGGTAGGTGGCATGGGCATGGCCGTCGAAGTAGGTGTAAGGGGTATCTTTGGAATTGTCTCCGGCTTCGATCTCCTTCATTCCCTCGATGAGATAACCAATGAGGGAGATGTCGTCAAAGTCACCTGCATGTCCGTGGAGAATATATTCTGCCTCATCCATCAGAAAACGCAGTCTCTCCAGATTTTTTCTGCATTCCGCCATAGGCAGGCAGCCCTCCAGCTGCAGCCAGAGGTGATGGTTGATGGCATCGCCTGTAAAGAGCACCTTTTCCTCCGGGCAGAGCAATACGATGCCGCCCGGGGTATGGCCTGGAAGATCGTAGACCTTCAGGGTCTTTCCTCCAAGATCAATGACGTCCCCTTCCTGAATGGCTTCAAAAGGAGGAATGGTCAGGCCCTCTTTCTTAATGATCGCCTGAAACTCCGGATCGTTTAAGAACATGTCGGCCAGCTTAAGGTCTGCCGGGTGAAGGAATGCCTTATCAAAATAAATATTGCCGAAGATATGATCCGGATGACCGTGGGTATTCACAACCACAACAGGCTTATCCGTGAGGGAAGCCGTGGCCTTTGCAAGGTCATTGTATCCGTTCATGGTGTCGATGAGGCAGGCTTTTTCTTCGCCCACCAGCAGGTATCCGGTAGCCTCTCCCGCTTCATCCAGAAGGAACAGGCCCTCTCTTAATTTTTTAATTCTGAGTTCTTTCTCCATATGGCACCTCCGTTTTCATAGCGTTCTGAATTAGAAACTGATACGTTTTCACAATATCACGATTGTCCTCCGTTGTCAAAAAAGGCGAGCTCTTCATTGTAAACCACCTCACTCTGTGCTACTATAAATCCATGTCACATTTCACCGGCAGAGTCCGGAAGATCTATAAAGAACCGTTTAAAGGAGGTTACCTGAATATGAGTTTAAAGACATATAAAGTAGACGGAAGCAAAAAGTTTTCCCTCTCCAAGCTTCCAACCGACAGCAAAAAAGATAAAGTAGATAAAGAAGAGATCCTTCGTAAGACCGAGGAGAATCAGCAGAAGATCTCCGAGCTTCAGGAGCGTCTCTACGCAGAGGGCAAGGAGGGACTTATCATTGTCCTTCAGGCCATCGACGCAGCGGGCAAGGACAGCACCATCAAGCATGTTATGTCCGGCATCAATCCGCAGGGCGTGGACGTAGTGAGCTTCAAGACCCCAACCAGCGAGGAGCTGGCTCACGATTTCCTCTGGCGTGTAAACAAACATCTGCCTCTTCGCGGAAAGATCGCCATCTTCAACCGCTCTTACTATGAGGATGTTCTGGTAGTGCAGGTGCATGATATGAACAAGGGCTACCATATGGCGGACCGTGTTATTGGACAGGATAAAGACGTTTTCTTCAAAAAACGCTACAAACACATCCGCGACTACGAGGAGTACCTTTTCGACAACAGCTACCGCATTGTAAAGATCTTCCTTAACGTTTCCAAAGAGGAGCAGAAGAACCGCTTCCTGGAGCGTATCGATGTGCCTGAGAAAAACTGGAAATTCTCCGCAGGGGATCTGAAGGAGCGCGCTCTCTGGGATACCTATCATGAGGTATATGAGGATGTGATCAACGAGACCGCCTCCAGGGAGAGCCCATGGTATGTGCTTCCTGCAGACCAGAAATGGTACACCCGTTACCTGGTTTCCCAGATCATCAGAAAGACTCTGGAGAAGATCGACCCTCAGTATCCGGACATGCCGGAGGAGGAAAAAGCCATCCTTGCCGACTGCAGAAGACAGCTGATGGAAGAAGAATAAACAGACAGATTAGGAGTATTTTATGTGCCAGCTTAGTGCAGACTTTTCAGCATATTATGATGAACTGGAATATGAAGAGAGAAAAGAGATCTTTGAGCGCCTCTTAAAAGAAGTGCCGGATGATGGCTTCCATGCCTTTCGAAGAGAAGTGCATGAGATGCGCTATCCAAAGCCAAAGAGAGCAGGCAGCCCCCAGATCGACCGCTTTCTTATGAATATCGTATATTTCCCGGGGCTTTACATGAAGAAGATCTCCCTGTTTTCCAGACCGGACAGGGAAATCAAAAGGATCTGTAAGGAGCTCGGACTTGACAGGGCGGACAGCTATTCCGAAGAGCAGAAGGAGATCCTCTACGGGGAATTCTATAACGCCGCTGCCCTCTATTTTGACACCTGCAGGGATGCGGGATACGGAAGAAAGCTCTTTGGCATGGTAATGCCGGGCGCAGGCGACAAAAATATGCAGATCTGCAGCGAGGCCTGGATCGCCTCCACCGGAATCCCAATGATGGGCGGCGTGGAGAAGGAGATGGCAGTCTTCAGTGAGGCAGTAAAAAATGCCTATTTTGCCTTTGACCGCAAGGCAGAGCGCCTGTTTAACGAGTACGATGCACAGCAGAAACAGCGCATGAACGGAAAAAGAGGATGAGCCGATGAAAAAGGGAGCAATATTTGACCAGGACGGGCTGATGTTTGATACGGAAGCCATCTATATGGAAGGCTGGATCGCGGTGGCAGAGGAACTTGGGATCGTGATCCCGGAAGGGTACTTTGCCGGTGTGCGCGGTGCCAGCGGGGAGAATCTTATCAAAGCCGTAAACCGTTTTCTGCCGGATGTGGATGCAAAGGACTATATTGACAGAGTTTTTGACTATGCCCATACAGCCCAGGATACCAGACTGCCGGAAAAACCGGGACTCCACGAGATCCTTTCGTTTTTTAAAAGCAATGGTGTAAAGATGGCCGTGGCCAGCAGCACAAAGAGGAGCCGTGTGGAGAAGAACCTGAAAAAGAGCGGCATCGATCAGTATTTTGAGGTGCTTGTGACAGGGGACGAGGTGACGGAGGGAAAACCGGATCCGGAGATCTTCCTCACCGCAGCTGCTAAGATCGGCCTTGATCCAACGGACTGTTATGTGTTTGAGGACAGCTATAACGGCGTCCGTGCGGGACACCGCGCCGGCTGCTGTACCGTTATGGTGCCGGACCTTATAGGACCGGACGAGGAGATGCTTCAGACGGCGGATCTCTGCTGCAAAGACCTGTTAGAAGTGGTGGATAGCATAAAAACTGGTAAAATCTGACAAAAAAATGCTAAGTATCAAAGAATAGTTAACTGATTTCATAAAAAAGTCCACCTGATAACCTGTATAAAAATTAACGAGGAATAATTCAAACTTAACACAAATGGAAATCTGTTTCGGAATATAGATGAATAAGGTATGATTGCTACAACTCCCAGCGTGTGCTGGACCGAAAAAATCTTATTCAGGAGGAATAAAACATGAACAAAAAGTTTCTTAGTGTAGCTCTTGCAGCAGCAGTAGCAGGCTCCCTTATGAGCGCATCTGCAGTTATGGCAGAAGGCGAGACCGTTGGTATTCTGATGCCTACCCAGTCTTCCGAGCGTTGGATCAACGACGGTGCTAACATGAAAGCACAGCTCGAGGAGAAAGGCTACAATGTAGAGCTTCAGTATGCAGAGGATGATACCCAGATGCAGGTTAACCAGCTCGAGACCTTCATTGGTAAAGGTGTTGACTGTCTGGTTATCGCAGCTATCGACTCCGGCGTACTTGTAAACGCTGAGGCTCAGGCTAAAGAGAACAACATCCCGATCATCGCTTACGACCGTCTGCTTATGGACACCGACGCTGTTTCCTACTATGCAACCTTCGATAACAAAGGTGTTGGAACCGCTATCGGCGAGTACATCAAAGCTGCTAAAGATCTTGACAACGCAGCAGAGCCAATGACCATCGAGTTCTTCATGGGCTCTCCAGATGACAACAACGCTCATATGCTTTACGCAGGTGCTATGGAAGTTCTTCAGCCATACCTTGACAACGGCACACTGGTTTGCAAATCCGGAAGAACCTCTTTCGATGATACCTGTATCCTTCGTTGGAGCCAGGAGACCGCTCAGCAGAACTGTGAGAACATTCTGACCGCTTTCTATGCTGATGAGGATCTTGATATCTGCTGTACCGCATTTGATGGTTTCGCTTACGGATGTAAAGCAGCTCTTGAGGGCGCTGGATACACCGAGGAGAACTGGCCACTCATCACCGGACAGGATGCTGAGCTTATGGCTACCAAGAACATCATCGCTGGAAAACAGACCATGTCTATCTACAAAGACACCCGTCTCCTTGCTTCCAAGGCTGTAACCATGGTTGATGCAGTTCTTCAGGGATCCGAGCCAGAGATCAACGATACCGAGCAGTACAACAACGGCGTGATCGTAGTTCCTTCTTATCTGTGTACTCCACAGCCAGTTGATGTTGACAACTACTATGAGTACCTCATCGAGGGCGGCTACTATACCGAGGATCAGCTTCAGTAAGAAGCAGTTCTGAAAGTGAACATGTAATTAATGTGAGGCGGCGGATATTCCGCCGTCTCATTTTTTGAGCAACAGAGCAGTAAGAGAATAAAGAAAAGGAGCAAAAAAGCATGTCTGATATTATTCTGGAAATGAAGCATATTACGAAGGCTTTTTCAGGCGTGAAGGCTCTTGACGATGTAAATTTACAGGTAAAAAAAGGTGAGATCCACGCACTCTGCGGTGAGAACGGTGCCGGTAAATCCACACTGATGAACGTTCTCTCCGGCGTATATCCATTCGGAACCTACGATGGCGACATCGTATACAACGGTGAGACCTGTAAATTCCACAAGATCAAGGACAGTGAGCAGAAAGGTATCGTAATCATTCATCAGGAGCTGGCACTCAGCCCATATCTTTCTATCGCTGAGAACGTGTTCATGGGCAATGAGCAGCTTGCTTTCAAGGGCGTTATTGACTGGAACAAGACCCGTGGCCGTGCTAAGGAAGCCCTGGCCCATGTAGGTCTGGAAAACGAGAACTTAAATGCACCGGTAAATACTCTTGGTGTAGGTAAACAGCAGCTGATCGAGATCGCAAAAGCGATGGCAAAGGACGTAAAACTTCTGATTCTCGATGAGCCTACCGCAGCGCTGAACGACGAAGAATCCGCACAGCTTCTGGATATCATGCTGGATCTGAAGAAGAAGGGCGTTACCTGTATTATTATTTCCCATAAGCTGAATGAGATCAGCTATGTAGCTGATTCCATCACCATCATCCGTGACGGACATACTATTGAGACCCTGAAGAAGGGCGTGGATGAACTTTCCGAGGACCGTATCATCAAGGGAATGGTTGGACGTGAGATGAGCAACCGTTATCCGGTTCGCGAGAACTGCCCGATCGGTGATGTGATCATGGAGGTTAAGAACTGGAACGCATATCATCCTGAGATCGCAGACAAACAGATCCTGAAGGACATTAATATCAAGGTTCGTGCAGGTGAGGTAGTTGGTCTGGCAGGACTCATGGGTGCAGGCCGTACCGAGTTTGCCATGAGTTTATTCGGACATTCCTATGGACAGAAGATCTCCGGTCAGGTATTTATGCACGGCAAGGAGATCAGCACAAAAACTGTTAAGGATGCCATTAATAATAAGATCGCATATACTTCCGAGGATAGAAAGACCTACGGTCTGGTCCTGATCAACGATATCAAGACCAACATGACCATGGCAGCACTTCCTCAGTACTATGCAAAGGGACAGATTGTAGATTCCAGAAAAGAGAATCTGGATTCCGAGGCATATAAGAAGAGAATTAATGTAAAAGCTACATCTATTGAGCAGACTGTAGGATCTCTGTCCGGTGGTAACCAGCAGAAGGTCGTTCTTGCAAAATGGATGATGACTCAGCCGGATGTCCTGATCCTGGATGAGCCTACCCGTGGTATTGACGTTGGAGCCAAGTACGAGATCTACTGTGCAATTAATGAGATGGCACGTGAAGGCAAGGCTATCATCGTTATTTCTTCTGAGATGCAGGAGATCATCGGTACCTGTGACCGTACCTACGTTATCAATGAGGGTATGATCGCCGGTGAGCTCTCTAAAGAAGAGATGACTCAGGAGAACATCATGAAATGCATTATGGATAATAATAATGCGAAAGGAGAACGCAAATAATGAACGAAAAAAAGAAATATGTCAGCCTTGACCTGAAATCCATGGGTATGATCGCTGCATTGGTAATCATCTTCCTTTTCTTTTCCTTTGTAACCAAAGGTGCCAACATGACACCTATGAACATCAACAACCTGATCATGCAGAATGGTTACATCATCATTCTGGCAGCAGGTATGCTCCTCTGCGTACTGACCGGATACATTGACCTTGGTGTAGGTTCTGTCATCGCTCTTTCCGCAGCATGCGCAGGTATGCTGGTTATGGATAAAGGCGTAGCAGTTCCGATCGCATGGCTGGTAGCTGTACTGATCGGTCTTGCAACCGGTATTTTCGCTGGTTTCTTCATTGCATACCTGGATATCCCTCCATTCGTAGTAACTCTTGCTACCATGCTTATGGGCCGTGGTCTTACCTACACCCTTCTGCAGGCAAGAACTGTTGGACCACTTCCAAGCAGCTTTACCGGTATCGGTGTTGCCTTCCTTCCAAACATCCGTGTTGGACAGGTCATTGATGAGGCCGGAAAAGTGACCGTAAAAGGATACGACATGGTTTGTATCATCGTTGCAATCGTTGTTACTATCGCCCTCATTGTAGGAGAGATCAACAACATCAAAGTTAACAACAAATATGGTTTTGCAAATATTGTTCCATGGCAGATGATCACCAGAGATATCGTTATCATTGGTATCGTATGGTTCTTCTTCCTGAAACTCAGCCAGTACAATGGTATTCCTGTACAGCTTCTGGTAATCGGAGCTATCGTAGCTATTTATCACTTTATCACCAGCAAAACTGTTGCAGGTCGTCAGATCTATGCAATGGGTGGTAACGCCAAGGCAGCACGTCTTTCCGGTATCAATACCAAGAATGTTTTCTTCTGGGTATATGTAAACATGGGTGTTCTTGCTTCTATCGCAGGTATCGTTCTTGCAGCCCGTCAGGGTGCTGCTAACCCTAAGATGGGTGATGGTATTGAGATGGATGCGATCGCTTCCTGCTACATCGGTGGTGCAGCTGCTTCCGGTGGTGTTGGTACCATCGTTGGTGCCGTTGTTGGAGCGCTGGTTATGGGTGTTCTGAATAATGGTATGATTATGTGTGGTATGTCTACCGACCTTCAGAAGGTAGTTAAGGGTGCAGTTCTTTTGGGAGCTGTAGTTCTGGATGTTACTTCTAAGAAGAAGAAAGGTTGATTGATTTACAATTTGGTAAATTGAGGGGAAAACCAAAACCGCAAAGGGACCGGGCGCCGGTCCCTCTGCACTCCCTTCGCGCTAATAAAGCCCGCCATTTACGTTATGGAGGGCTTTTTTTACGCGCCTGGCGCGTGCTGGGCGGGCGGCGTACCTACTGAGAGAATGAGAGAATGAGAGAATGAGAGAATGAGGGAGTGTGTGCCGGCAGTGTGCTGAGAAAGATTAGAGAAAATGAAACCTCCGGGACAGGGGACTGGGCCGGAGGTTTTATTTTTTGAAATATTTGTTCTACAGGGAAACTTCCGGGACAGGGACTGGGCCGGAGGTTTTATTTTTTAGAACATTTGCTCTACTGGGAGGCCTTTGTAAGTCTCGGGGAGGGTTTGGTATTGGGTGATCATGGATTCTATGGTGGTCATGGCGGATTGGGCGCTGGTGGAGACGTTTTGGCCGTCGAGGATGGCTGCCATGAAGAGGGCGGAGAAGATGTCGCCGGTGCCGGGGAAGCGGGCTTTGACCTCCTCGTAAGGGAGGATGGTTATGCGGTCTTCGGAGGCGTCGTAGGTGATGACGGCGGGGCTGCCTTCTACGCGGGCGCTGGTGATGGCTATGGAAGAGGCACCGGCTTTCCGGAGGTTTTGTACCAGGTCAGCGGCTTCGGACTCGGTGAGGCCGTTTGGACGGTACTCCATGTTGGCCAGGTAGACGGCTTCGGTGTAGTTTGGGACGATGTAATCGGCCACACGCACCAGTTCCTTCATGTGGAGAATCTTCCGGTCGGAGATACCGTTGTAGAGTTTGCCATTGTCGGCCATGATGGGATCGGCAAAGATGAGGGTGCCCTGCTCTTTTAATTTTCCGCAGTATTCTGCCAGAAAACGTGCCTGCTCCTCCGATGCCAGAAATCCGGTGGAGACAGCATCAAAGTGAAAATCCAGTTCCTCCCAGACCTTAAGGGAGTTCTTTATATAATCCGTGGTATCCTGAATGTGGAACTTTCCCCAGTCAAGGGTGTTGGACACCAGAGCGGTTGGCAGGTTGAAAACATGGTGCCCCATACGGGAGAGAAGTGGGATGGCTGTGGTCAGTGCCACCTTGCCATATCCCGGAAGATCATTCAATAATAAAATTTTCTTTTTCATTACAACTCCTTATCAGTGAAACTGAAACATCTGGGACAGGGACCTGTCCCGGATGTTTCGCAGATGTTACAAAAAGTGGGACAGGTCCCTGTCCCAAATGTTTCAATTTTATGATGAAGCCAGGCTGTTGAGAATCATGCCGGTTACGATTAATATGATTCCTATGAAAGATGTGACCGGCGGCATGTTGTCATGGAGGACCAGGACGCCGAGGAGCAGGGTGAAGATCACCTCTCCGGACTGGGTGGCCTCGATGACGGCCAGCTGTCTGGCGTTGTCCTTTACCATGTCGGTGGCTCCGAAGAAGAGCACAGTTGCTATCACGCCGGAGAAGAGGGCTACCAGGAAGGACTGTAAGGTCTGTCCGCCGGATGGTAAGCCGGCCTTGCTGTAGGCAAATACGCCGCAGAGCAGCCAGAAGGGAATGCTGCAGAGAGTCATGCCGAAGACGCGCTGGATGGCTGTGAATTGATCTGCGCACACCTGCATCATCTTTCTGTTTCCAAGGGGATAGGAGAAGGCAGCGATCATGATCATCAGGAGCGGAAGTACTATGCTGGTCTGATGGCTTTTGGCGATCTCCGGGATCTGCATGACAAAAATACCAGCCAGGATCAGGCAGGAGAGCAGCAGGTTCTTAACGGGAATCTTTTTCCCGAACACAGGGGTCAGAAGAATGCCGGCCACGATGGTGAACTGCCATACGGAGGCGGTGAACCAGCTCTCGGCAAAGGTAGATGCCATGGTAAGCGGCGCATAGAAGAGCCCGAATCCCACGGTGCTCCAGAGAAGCCAGGCTCCCGGGTTTGCTTTAATGTCCGATAATACGGGCTTAAACTTTTCTCCTTTTATGAGGAGCAGGAACATAAGCGGCAGTGTGAACAGGTAGCGAAGCACTGCACCCCACATCCAGTATCCGCCCGCCAGATTCATGCTGCGGTTGAGAACAAAGGTGAATGCAAAGAAGAAGGATCCAAGGATCCCCAGAAATAAAGATTTTTTCATAATCAGGTCCTCTCTTAAATGCTGTAAAAAATCACACTGATTATACTGAATTTTATTTCCGCGTGCAAGTGTTGACAGGACACCCCCTGCTTTGTAAAATGAATAAAAGTTACAGTTCACTCGTATAGGCAATCACTTGCTGATTGACTATACGCCAATACAGTTGAATAGCCAAAGAAACGCCCACCTCGCTGAAAGCGACTTCAA
>JAGHUU010000264.1 GCA_018064695.1 Candidatus Blautia equi
TCCAGAGCCCAGTGATATGGAAGCTTAGCCACGGAGTTCAGGGATGCCAGAAGACCATTCTGCTCTGCGCCGTAGGATGGGGATCCGCCAGGTGCGAAGGAGGTGAATGCCTTACGTCCGTCAGGGGTAGCACCGGTAGCCTCACCGTAAACAACGTTGGAGGTGATGGTAAGGATGGAGGTGCTTGGCTTGGAATCACGATAGGTGTGACGACGTTTGATCTTATCGAAGAAGCAGCGGAGCAGCCAGGTAGCGATAGCATCTACACGGTCATCATCGTTACCGTAACGTGGGAAGTCGCCCTCGATCTCGAAGTCTTTGGTGATGCCCTCCTCATCGCGGATGATCTTAACCTTGGCATATTTGATCGCACTTAAGGAGTCTACTACGTGAGAGAATCCCGCAATACCGGTTGCGAAGGAACGCTCGATATTGGAGTCGATGAGTGCCATCTCAGCTGCCTCATAGTAATATTTATCATGCATATAGTGGATCAGGTTCAGAACGTTTACATAAATGTCTGCCAGCCATTCCATCCATGCATCGAATTTCTCAATAACCTCATCATAATCAGCGTACTCAGAGGTGATAGGTGCCATCTTAGGTCCGCACTGGATGCGGTGCTTCTCATCGAAACCGCCGTTGAATGCGTACAGAAGAGTTTTAGCCAGGTTTGCACGTGCGCCGAAGAGCTGGATCTCCTTACCGGTCTTGGTAGCAGATACACAGCAGCAGATGGAGTAGTCATCACCCCACTCAGGCTTCATGACATCGTCATTCTCATACTGGATGGAGGAGGTGTCGATGGAAATCTGAGCTGCATATCTCTTGAATGTCTCAGGAAGTCTGGAGCTGTAAAGAACGGTCATGTTTGGCTCCGGGCTTGGTCCCATGTTTTCAAGAGTGTGAAGGAAACGATAGTCGGTCTTGGTAACCATGCTTCTTCCGTCAAGGCCTGTACCTGCAACCTCCAGAGTAGCCCAGGTAGGGTCACCGGAGAAGAGCTGGTTGTAGGATGGAATACGTGCAAACTTAACCATACGGAATTTCATGGTGATGTGGTCGATGAGCTCCTGAGCCTCGGACTCGGTGAGGATGCCGGCCTTAAGGTCACGCTGAATATAGATATCCAGGAAGGTGGAGATACGTCCTACGGACATAGCTGCACCATTCTGGGTCTTGATAGCTGCAAGGTAGCCGAAGTACAGCCACTGAACAGCCTCTTTTGCGGTTTTTGCAGGTTTGGAGATATCATATCCGTAAACCTTTGCCATCTCTTTCATCTCTTTCAGAGCTTTGATCTGCATAGCGATCTCTTCTCTCTGACGGATGACATCGTCATACATGTTGCCGCAGCCGCACAGATAGCGGTCAAGCTCTTTTACAAAGATCAGACGGTCGATACCGTAAAGAGCTACACGGCGGTAGTCGCCTACGATACGTCCGCGTCCGTAGGTATCCGGAAGACCGGTAACAACGTGGGTCTTGCGGGCAAGCTTCATATTGGAAGTATATGCACCGAATACCGCATCATTATGGGTGGTAACATATTCAGTAAAGATTTTTTTCAGCTGAGGATTGATCTCGTATCCGTAGGTCTCTGCTGCAGAAATGGCCATGCGGATACCGCCGTAAGGCATGAATGCTCTCTTAAGTGGTTTGTCGGTCTGAAGACCCACTACCTGCTCAAGATCTTTTAATTCCTCGTCAATATATCCAGGACCATAAGAGGTCAGACCGGAAACTACTTCTGTCTCGCACTCGAGAACGCCGCCTTTAGCGCGCTCCTCCTTCTGCAGTTTCTGGAGTGCACCCCAGAGTTTATTGGTAGCCTCAGTGGCAGGCTCCAGGAAGGACTCATCTCCATCGTATGGCTCGTAGTTTTTCTGGATGAAGTCACGTACGTTGATCTCCTCTTTCCAGATGCGGCCTTTAAAGCCTTCCCAGCCTTCTAAATCTTCAAATTCCCATTGTTCCAGATGTGGCATAGCAAAAACCTCCTTGTTTTTTATGAGTTACGACATTCTAACTTAACCTCAAAATAATAGGGGGCTCACGCGGAGTTCCCTGTTATATGATCGTTTTATGTCCATTATGTCCAACTTTACTCCATTTACTCTACACGTTTTTCAGCAATATGTCAATAGAACCCACCCATTTTGGAATAAAATAAATAGCGCGCAACCATATTGCTACAGTTCAGACGTTGTCTGAACTGTAGCGGAAACGCCCACATTTGAAGTCGCTTTCAGCGAGGTGGGCGTTTCTTTGGATGTTCAACTGTATTGGCGTATAGTCAATCAGCAAGTGATTGCCTATACGAGTGAACTGTAACACCATATTTACAGTAGTTTCAGGGCTGCGTTTCCTGAATTGATTTTTCTGTTTCTATATGGCATACTGGTTAGCAGAAATTTATGCAGATCACCAAGGAGAGATCCCATGTCCGAATCAAAGACCATCCTCATTGAATCTTCTTATTATAAAGATTTCCGCTGTCTGGCTGATGCCTGTCCCGACACCTGCTGCCAGGGCTGGAATATAGAGATCGAGCCCGAGACCCTTTCTCTCTGGCAGACCCTTCCCGCAGTTCCGGAAACCGCGGAGCATCCGGGCTGTCTTTCTCCGGCTTCCTTTATTTCCACCACGGAAAACAGGAACGGCACCGCCAGCCATAAGATCCGTATGGACGAGCACATGCGCTGCCCTATGCTGACAGCCGACGGCCTTTGCAGTCTGGTCATTGCCCACGGGCACGAAGCCACCACCCGCATCTGCCGGGATTATCCCCGTCAGTTCAATGAGTACGAGCAGGTGAAACAGCGCACTGTCTCCGTTCGCTGCGCCCATGTGCTGGATCTGCTCTGGAGTCAGGACACCTTCCGCTATCAGAATGCGGAGGACGGTCAGAACTGCGATCAGGTCTCCTTCCCTTCCAAAGGACTTCTGGACGGATTTCTTTCTTATGGAAACACGCCTGAACTCGCCTCCGGCGATCTGCTCATCACAGCTTTTGAGGCCTTATATAAAACACATAAAAAACTGGAAGCCCTGATGCCGGTGGACAGCCAGGGGCTCCGGGATTACGGGCAGGAATTCATCGATGATAGGAATACACAGGAAACACTCTCGTTTCTGAAGCCTCTCACTGTTCTCAGCCAAACCCCATCCGCACCGGATCTCTCCGTCTTCAAAGAGCTTCTCCGCACCTGCCATGATATGATGTACGATGTGATGCAGAGCTTCTTTGACAATCCTGTGTTTGGCGACAGCTTTCTGGACCTGTTTCTGGCATCCCAGACTCTGCTTGCAGGTTCTGTCACTGCCGAACAGTATCAGGCCTTTCTAAGCGGCAGCTTCCTGCCATCCGGCATGGATGAGAAGCTGAAGCTGCTCATTCTGGAACAGTTTTTCACCTCCGTCTTCACCCTGGAGGTTCTGGATTATGAGTCCCTGCTGGTGCGTCTCCAGTGGCTCATCGTTCAGTATCAGGTGGTGCGCTATATTCTCTTTCTGGATGCACAGAGCCACGACTCTCTTA
>JAGHUU010000272.1 GCA_018064695.1 Candidatus Blautia equi
TATAATCGCCCTCCACAAATGTCACAGGATGCTGCATGGGAAGTTCTTTTATGAGGCGCTTAATCTCCTCCACGCGCTTCTCATACTCGGCAGGCGGGTTAATATTGGGATTATAGAAGAAATCTGTGATGTCGAAATACTTAGACAGATACTCAAAAACATAGCTGCTGCAGGGTGCGCAGCAGCTATGCAGAAACAGTCTTGGTACCTTCTCTTCTCTTTCACAGGTCTCAATGATCTTTTCCAGTTCTTTCTGATAATTGCGGTTCAAGACAGTACTCCTTTTTATTTCAGATCAGATGGCTGCGGTGACCTCTGCAAGCCATGCCTTCTCTTCCTCCTCAAGGTATGGGGAGATGGTCTCATATACCTGCTCATGATAAGCGTTCAGGACCTTCTTCTCACGGGTATTCAGAAGAGACGGTTCAATTCCCTCAATATCAAAAGGAACCATGGTGAGGGTCTCAAAGCTCATATACTGACCGTACTCGGTGGCCTCTTCCTTCTGGCAGACCATCATGTTCTCATGGCGAATGCCGAAGGCACCGGCTTTATAATATCCCGGCTCGTTGGAGGTGAGCATACCTTCCTCAAAGACAGTTACAGGGCCGTGGCCCGGAAGATGTTTCCAGCGCACGCTGTTTGGTCCCTCATGCACGCTTAAAATATAACCTACACCGTGTCCGGTTCCGTGGTTATAATCTTCTCCGATCTCCCAGAGCGGTGCCTTGGCAAGGATATCCAGGTTGATGCCGGTACATCCATGACGGAATTTCACAGCGCCAAGGTTCAGGTTTCCGCGAAGAACACGGGTGAAATACTCTTTTTCTTCCTCCGTCACGGGACCAAGCACTACGGTTCTGGTGATATCGGTGGATCCCTCCAGATAATGACCGCCTGTATCGCAGAGCACCATGCCTTTAGCCTGGAATGGCACATCGGATTCCTCTGTTGGGGAATAGTGAATGATGGCTGCATGCGGTCCGTATGCGATGATCGGATCAAAGCTCTCCTCTAAGAATCCCTTCTGTGCTTTTCGGAACTCCAGAAGCTTTTCAGCTGCACTGAGCTCTGTGATTTCTGTTTTTCCAACATTCTTTTTCATCCAGTAGATGAACTTTGTTACAGCCACACCGTCTTTTATGTGGGCGTCGCGCTCATGCTGGATCTCCACACTGTTTTTGATGGCCTTTGGCATCTGTGTCAGGTTCATCCCGTCCTTTACGGATACACCGCCTGGAATGGCGGATAACAGGGCATCGTTCAGTTTATTTTTATCCACGAGAACCGTAATTCCCTGTGGAAGTTCTTTCACGTATTCGTATACAGCGTTATATGGCATCAGCTCAATGCCATCTTCTGTAAGGTTGTTTTTGATTTCCTCAGAAAATACTGTTTCATTTACAAAAAGCACCAGTTTTTCCTGCGTCATATATAAATAAGATAATACGACAGGACAGCAATGAATATCGTTTCCGCGGATATTTAAGAGCCAGTTGATATCCTCAAGAGCAGATAGCAGGAAACCGTCGCATCCGGCAGTTTTCATTGCCTCCCGGATCTCTGCGATCTTATCCACGCGGAGCTTACCGCTCCACTCCTCGGAGAGCTCAAAGGCAGGCTCTGCGGAAAGGGCTGGTCTGTCCTCCCAGATCTCGCCAATAAGATCCATCTCTGTCTCCACTTTTACATTCTTCTTAGCCATGATAGCCTTGATATCCTCTGCCTTCTTGGCAGCCATAACACGGCCGTCGTAGGCAAGGGTCATGCCCTCAGAAAGCTTCTCTTTCAGAAATTCATTTACAGTAGGTACTCCAGGTTCAGCCATCTTATAAAGCTCTACGCCTGTCCCTTTCAGCTGCATACCTGCCTGCAGGAAATATCTGCCGTCGGTCCAGAGACCGGCCTCCTCCATAAGGATCACAGCAGTTCCGGCAGAACCGGTGAAGCCTGTGATATATTTTCTGCATTTAAAATAATCGCCTACATACTCGGAACAGTGAAAATCGTCTGTCGGTACCAGGTATGCGTCAATGCTTCTCTCCTTCATGATAGAACGAAGGCGTGCTAATCTCTCCTGTATCATGATTCCTCTCCATCTCATCACATCGTTAGTATTTGCATGAACAGCCCCTGTTCACGCGCTATCCATTATAGCAAAACGGGACAAAAAAAGAAAGGCACAGTTAAACTGTGCCTTTCCCATATTAGCTTTTATACGGTCAGATTACTCTGCGATGTCTGCGTACATGAAGTACCAGTATCCGTATGCGGAATGCCAGGAACCGGTGATAGCCGGGCTCTGCAGATAGAAGTCATTGTAATATGCAAGTGGGCAGCATCCGTTCTCTGCCATAAGGATATCCTCTGCCTCGTGAAGAGCTGCGGAACGCTCAGCTGCATCAGTAGTGGTAGCGGAAAGCTCCATAGCTGCATCAAATGCCTCGTTGGAGAAGTTACCATCGTTGTTACCGTTGGTGGTTACAAGAAGTCCAAGCATGTTGGATGGATCTGCATAGTCACCTACCCAACCGTTACGAGCGATCTCGAAATCGCCGGAACGACGCATTGGGGTGAAGGAAGACCACTCTACGATCTCAACCTCAAGGGTAACACCGATCTCTTTCCATGCCTCCTGAAGGTACTCAGCTACTGCTCTGTGGTATCCGGCATCGTTGGTGGTGTAGTGAAGAACAGGAAGTCCCTCGCCGTCTGGGTAACCAGCCTCAGCAAGAGCTGCCTTAGCGCCCTCGATATCAGCTGCAGTGCTCATGTATGGCTGTCCGCCGTTAGCGTTTGCCATGAACTCGGATCCGTCGGTATCCATCCAGCCTGGTCCCATGAAGTTTGGAGCTGGGCTGTAGGTTCCCTGCATCAGGGTGTTAGCTACGAACTCTCTGTCGATTGCAAGGTTCAGAGCTTTACGAACGTTTGCATCGTTAAGAGGCTCAACGTCGCAGTTGTAGGAAATGTAGTAGGTTCCGATGATTGCTCTACGAAGAAGTCTTCAGTACCAACAAGGCTTGGGATCTCCTCGGTAGGAACGTCTTTGATCATAAGAACCTCACCACTCTGGTATGCGCTGTATGCAGCATTAGCATCCTCGATGAGGTTGAATTTGATGCTGCCAAGTTTGATAGCGTCTGCATTCCAGTAGTATGGGTTTTTGCTGAAGGTGATGTGAGAACCTGGTACCCACTCGGTCATGTAGAATGGTCCGTTACAGATATAGGTCTCTGGCTCGATAGCCCATGCATCGCCGTTCTCCTCTACAGTTGCCTGCTGAACAGGGCTGAGGGTTGCGAATGCTGCAAGGCTGTCAAAGAAGGTACATGGGCTGGAAAGAACAACCTGGAAGGTCTTGTCATCTACTGCGGTAACAGCAAGTGCATCAAGATCTCCGTCGATAGCTGCCTCATAGCCCTCTACCATGCTGAGTACGGTCTCAGCATATGGAGCTGCGGTCTCAGGATCGCATACACGTTTCCAGCTGTATTCGAAATCAGCTGCGGTGAGGTCGGAACCGTCACACCATTTCAGACCGTCACGAAGGGTGAAAGTCCAGGTAAGACCATCCTCGGATACCTCATAGCTCTCTGCCTGTCCAGGAGCGATTTTGCCTTCCTCATCTACTACGAGTAAGCCCTCGAAAGAGTGAAGGATCATGGTTGCGCCGTCGATTGCACTGTTGATAGCCGGGTCAACGGTCTCTGGGTCAGGACCAACCTGTACGGAAAGCTCTTTACCCTCTGCTTCTTCAGCAACGGTAGTCATAACAGTACCGGTAACCATGGTAGCTGTTAATGCTGCTGCGAGTACTACGCTTAATACTCTCTTTTTCATGAGTGTTTTCCTCCTTGAAAATGATTTTTATATGCACAGTTCGTAACTGTTACATACGGTCTTTAAAAAACCTAATAAAATATAACACCGACATCTTTTTTTGTCCAGATTTTTAATGGGATATTCTATATCAATAATTTACCCTTTTTCAGCACAAATCTATGATGCCGCGCCTGTCCCTCATCAGTTCAGTTTTTCCAGATTGTGGCAGGCTACAAAGTGACCCTTGCTCACTTCTCTCCACTTCGGCACTTCTTTTGCACACTGCTCGGTGGCATATGGGCATCTGGTGCGGAAGCGGCATCCGCTAGGCGGGTTCAGCGGGCTAGGAACATCTCCCTGAAGGGCGATACGCTTGTTGGCTCTTGCCACCTTAGGATCAGCGATCGGGATGGCGGAGATCAGGCTTCTGGTATATGGATGCATGTTGTGGAAGATCAGCTCAAAGCTGTCTGCCAGCTCCACAAGCTTGCCAAGGTACATAACACCGATACGGTTGGAGATATGTTTTACTACGGAGAGATCATGTGCGATGAAGAGGTAGGTAAGACCCATCTCATTCTGCAGATCCTCAAACATATTTACGACCTGTGCCTGAATGGATACGTCCAGCGCGGAGATAGGCTCATCGCAGACGATGAACTTAGGATCTACAGCCAACGCACGGGCAATACCTACACGCTGTCTCTGTCCGCCGGAGAACTCGTGAGGATAGCGGTTTGCATGCTCGGAGTTCAGGCCTACGGTCTGGAGAAGCTTCTGGATTTTCTCGTATCTCTCCTGCTTGTTGGCAGCCAGTCCGTGAATGTCGATTGCCTCACCTACGATATCACCTACGGTCATACGTGGGTCAAGGGATGCATACGGATCCTGGAATACGATCTGCATCTCGCGGCGGTATGGCTTCATATCCACTGCGGTCCTGGTTCCGTATACATAGTCTCCTCTCTCTTTAATGTCATTGCCATTCTCATCCATCATAGGCACGTTTCCGCTGTCAAAGAGCACTTTGCCATCGTAAACGATACGGCCTTTTGTTGGCTGATAAAGCTGAAGCAGGGTACGTCCAGTGGTAGTCTTTCCACAGCCGGACTCGCCTACGAGACCAAGTGTCTCACCTTTATTGATAAAGAAAGATACGTCGTCTACAGCCTGTACGTATTTTTTGTTTTTTCCAAATCCGCCTGCAGGGAAATACTGGCAGAGATGCTCTACTTTCAGAAGTTTGTCGCTCATTCTTTGGCTCCTCCTTCCATTTCTGCTTTCTGGTTCATCCAGCAGGATGCATAGTGCACATCACCAAAGTAGGTGACAGGCGCTTTCTCACGGAGACAGATCTGCATACAGTTATCGCAGCGGGATCCAAACGGACATCCCTTAGGTGGATTCAAAAGGTCCACAGGAGTTCCCTCGATTGGGATCAGACGCTCATGGGTCTGGCTGTCCATACGTGGGATACTGCGGATAAGGCCTTTGGTATACTCATGCTTTGGATTGTAGAAGATGTCATCGGTCTCACCGTACTCTACGATATGACCTGCATACATAACTGCAATGTGGTCACACATGCTGGCAACAACGCCCAGGTCATGGGTGATCATCATGATTGCCATACCAAGCTTTTCTTTCAGCTCCATCATAAGCTCAAGGATCTGTGCCTGAATGGTAACATCCAGCGCGGTGGTAGGCTCATCTGCGATGAGAAGCTTTGGCTCACATGCAAGTGCGATAGCGATCATAACACGCTGTCTCATACCGCCGGAGAGCTCGTGAGGATACTGTTTCAGACGCTTTTTAGGCTCGTTGATACCTACCAGGGTAAGAAGCTCCTCTGCTCTCGCCTGGATCTCCTGTTTATTCTTGTTGGTATGAAGCTTTAATACCTCGCGGATCTGGTTTCCGATGGTATAAACAGGATTTAAGCTGGTCATAGGATCCTGGAAAATGATGGCTACTTCGTTTCCGCGCATCTTCTGGAAATCCTTCTCGGTCATGTCGTTGATGTGATGACCGTTAAAATCAAGGGAACCGCCCATCAGCTTACCAGGGTAAGCGGTAAGTCCCAT
Source organism: Candidatus Blautia equi (assembly GCA_018064695.1). Taxonomy (GTDB): domain Bacteria; phylum Bacillota; class Clostridia; order Lachnospirales; family Lachnospiraceae; genus Blautia_A; species Blautia_A equi. Next base: position 5,910 of record JAGHUU010000272.1, read on the forward strand.
AAGGGAGTATGCGGTTACGGATTTACCGGAACCACTCTCTCCTACGATACCAAGAACTTCTCCCTCTTTGATATGGAAGTTTACGTCATTTAATGCTTTTACTTCACCTACAGGAGTGAAGAAAGAGAGTCTTTCATGTTCGATCTTTACTAAATAATCACTCATCTTTATCTCCCTCCTTAGTTTTTCATCTTAGGGTCAAATGCGTCACGGAGACCATCGCCTAAGAGGTTGAAGCTCAGAATGATCAGACTGATAAGAGCAGCCGGAATAAAGAGCAGGTATGGATAGGTATTGAGACCGTTGATGGCATCACTGGCAAGACTTCCAAGGGACGGCATAGGAACCGCAACACCAAGACCTAAGAAGCTCAGGAAGCTCTCGGTGAAGATGGAGGAAGGGATCTGCAGTGTGGTGGTAACGATCAGCGTACCGATACAGTTGGTGAGCAGATGCTTTTTGATGATTCTGCCGCTGGATGCGCCAAGCGCACGTGCAGCGGTTACATACTCGCTCTCCTTAAGGGTAAGGATCTGGCTTCGAACCATACGTGCCATACCGCCCCAGTACAGAAGTGCGAATACAATGAAGATACTGATCAGGTTGGCGCCAAGCTTCTGGATCCATCCAAAGCCCGGCAGAGTGGCCAGTGTAGCCAGAGGTGCCTTTAATGCGAAGGATAAAAGTACGATCAGAAGCACATCCGGTATGGTGTAGATGATATCTACCAGTCGCATCAGCAGAATATCCACCCAACCGCCAAAGAACGCAGCCACGGAGCCGATGAGGGAACCGATGACAAGAATGATGACTGCTGCAACAAGACCTACGATAAGGGAAATACGGCTTCCCATCATAACACGGATGGCATAGTCACGACCCAGTTTATCGGTACCGAGAATATGCGGGAATACCTTCTCTCCCGCTTCCATGAGCTCGATCTCCTTTGCGGAGTAAGCCATAGGAGCCAGGTTCTCGCTTCCACGGATCTGACTTTCATAGGTATATGGGTAGAAGCTTGGAACGATAAATGCAAAGATCATGATGACGATGACCACAAAGAGGCTCACCATGGCGATCTTATTTTTTTTCAGGCGGCGAACACCGTCTTTCCAGAAGCTTACGCTCTCACGCATCACAACAAGGCTCTGTTTTTCCTCGTTGCTGGCAGGAAGGAAATCTTCCGGACTTAATTTAGGCTGAAAGCTCAGTGGATTTGGATTTTCTTTCATATTCGTCTCCTCCTTATTTCAGCTTGATACGTGGGTCGATGAGCTTGTAGGCAATATCTACCACAACGTTCATAAATACCATGAGTGTAGCCAGGAAAATGGTGGTACCCATGATAACGGTATAGTCACGGTTGGTAATGGAACTGATGAACTCTCCGCCAAGTCCCGGGATGGTGAAGATCTTCTCCACAATAAAGCTTCCGGTTACGGTGTAGGCAAGAAGTGGTCCAAGGTAGGTTACTACAGGCAGAATGGCATTTCTGAGCGCATGCTTAAAGAGGGATACCATCTGGCTGAGACCTTTTGCACGTGCAGTTCTCATGTAGTCCTGTCCGAGAACGTCCAGCATGGAGGGACGCATCAGACGGGTAATGTATGCGGTTGGATAGAAAGCAAGGGCAGATACCGGCATGATGAAATGCTTCCAGGTCTTAAGGCCCAGAGTAGGCAGCCAGCCGAGCTTATTACCAAAGGTAAACATAAGCAGGGTACATACTACGAAGTTCGGCACCGCTATACCGAAGGTGGCTATGACAATAATGATATTAACCAGCGCCTTGCCGCGGCTCATTGCCGAGAAGCATCCAAGGGGC
>JAGHUU010000183.1 GCA_018064695.1 Candidatus Blautia equi
GAAAACTATACATATTAGCCGAAAGGACAGAAAAATATGAAAGAAAACATTCTCATCTCCGGCTTTGCGGATGAAATCTGCGATGATTTCAGAGAGCAGCTGGAAACCGTAACCAGACTCGGCATGCACCACATCTCCCTGCGCTCCGCAGATAAAAAGGGCATTGCCGACTACACCGTAGCGGAAGCTGAGGAAAAGCTCATCCCTCTTATGAAGGAATACGGCGTAAAGGTATCCTCCATCGGTTCCCCTATCGGAAAGGTAGGCATCGAGGACGAGGCCGGCTTTGCCCGCCAGCTTTCCCAGCTTGAGACCATGGCGCAGCTCTGCAAGGTTCTGGACTGCAAATACATCCGCATGTTCAGCTTCTTCATGCCTGAGGGCAAGGATCCTGCAGACTACCGCGAAGTCGTGATTTCCAAACTGAAACAGTTCATCGCCATCGCTGAAAAATACGATGTGATCCTGATGCACGAAAACGAGAAGGACATCTACGGAGATATTGCAGACCGCTGTCTGGATCTTATGGAGACCCTTGGCAGCCCGAACTTCGTATTTGCCTTTGACTTTGCCAACTTTGTACAGTGCGGCGAAGACACCATCCGCTGCTGGGATCTCCTGCAGCCGTACATCCGCTACATTCATGTGAAAGACGCAGTGACAGGCAGCGGCGAAAACGTAGTATGCGGTACCGGAGATGGAAACATCGCCCTTCTTCTGGACCGTGCCATCAACAAAGAGGGCTATAAAGGCTTCCTGACTCTGGAGCCTCATCTGGTACTCTTTGGAAACCTGAAGAACCTGGAAAATGCAGAGGCCACCGACATCATCAAGATGAACAAGGCCAGCAACGGCGCCGAGGGCTACGCTATGCAGTACCACGCGCTGACAGAGATCCTCGCAAAGCTCTGATTTCAAAAACATCGCTGATGCTGTCATTTATAATACATTCTGCTGTCATACAGAATTATTAATATCATGCAGAAGCTTTACTATCATCAAAAAAGTTTTTGTCATTAATAAGAAAGGAAACAACTATCATGGAGAAAAAAGTACGTTTTGGTATCATCGGATTTGGTACACAGGGTGGATCCTACGCGGGATTCTTAACCGGTAAAGGCGGCTTCCCGGGCATGCCTGCACCTGAGTGCCCACCACACTGCGCACTTGGCGCCCTCTGCGACATCGACCCAGCCAAGGAAGCTCTGGCAAAGGAGAAATATCCTGAGTATCCATTCTACAAAGACTGGAAGGATATGATCAATTCCGGCGATGTTGACGCAGTCATCACCACCGTTCCTCATTACTTCCACACCGAGATCGCCATCTACGCTATGGAACACGGCATGCCGATCCTTGGCGAAAAGCCTGCAGGTGTTTACTCCAAAGAGGTTCGCCTGATGAACGAGTGCTCCAAGGCACATCCGGACGTACCGTTCGGCATCATGTTCAACCAGAGAACCAACAAGCTGTACCAGAAAGTAAAGGCCATCATTGAATCCGGCGAGCTGGGCGAGATCCGCCGTACCAACTGGATCATCAACTCCTGGTGGCGTCCGGACAGCTACTACCAGCAGAGCGCATGGCGCGCTACCTGGGGCGGCGAAGGCGGCGGCGTTCTGGTAAACCAGGCACCTCACCAGCTGGACCTTTTCCAGTGGATGTGCGGCATTCCAAATAAAGTATATGCAAAATGTCTCTATGGCTGCCACAGAGATATCGTAGTAGAGAACGATGTCACCGCTATCTTAGAGTATCCAAACGGTGCCACCGGAACCTTCATCACCTGTACCCATGACCCAATCGGAACCGACCGTCTGGAGATCGACCTCACCGGCGGAAAGATCGTAGTGGAGAACAGCAAGACCGCTACCGTATACCGCCTGAACAAGAACGAGGATGAGCTCAACGCTACAGTAAGCATGATGGAGCTGAGCCGCCTTACCTCCGGAAACTCCGCAGGCGGCGGATTATATACCGTTGAGACCTTCGAGAACGTGGACGGCTGGGGCTATCAGCACACCACCGTTATGGAGAACTTTGCACAGCATGTGCTCTACGGCACTCCTCTTTTAGCACCGGGCTCCGACGGCATCAACGGCGTAAACCTCTGCAACGCCATCCTTCTCTCCTCCTGGCTTGGAAAAGAAGTGGAGCTTCCTGTGGATGAGGACCTCTACCTGGAAGAGCTGAACAAGAAGATCGCAGCTGAGGGCAAATTCCCTACCAGATAATGAAAAAACGCACGCAGATGGATTCAGCCTGCAGATTCCCCTGCGCAGCAGTCAAATACTCTATGTTTCACTTCGGTCGGTGCTAAGCAGACATCTCCTGGATATCTGTTTAACGT
>JAGHUU010000184.1 GCA_018064695.1 Candidatus Blautia equi
TGCCCAAACCTATTAAAACCATTTCATGGAAAATCGTAAAACAAGAACGATGAAACGAGGAGAGAAATCATACTGCAGTTATTGCTGTCTGGTCTCTCTCCTCATACTGTATTATACATTCAAAAAAAACAATATTAATTTTTTCTTATCCATCTCAATATCGCATGGGGTACAGTAATAATCATATACTACCTAATCATGCATTTGATTTGCTACTTAAATAATACTTCCGTATCAGAAGGTACATGGTCAATGATGTATTTGACAAGTTCTATTCTACCTTCATCTTCAGCACTGAATTTCCTGATATCAAATCTATTTGTCTGATTATCATAAATATACCCCGTCCATCTCTCAGACTGCTCTGTTTTTTCCTGAAAAATATAGATTTTCTTTATTTGATCAAACTCAATCTCCTTTTTTAGATACCATTCTGGGTACACTAGTTTCGTTTCCGTAACATAGCCCACATTGTACCCTTCTGCGATACAAGCTGGCCACGAAAGCATTGTCAGTATAATAAGCCAGGTTGTCAGTTTTTTCCATGGATACCCTGTTTTTCTATTAAAGCCTAGAATGTCATACTCCACAAGGCATTGAGAAATGGATTCCGGAAATGGTAATAGCGCTGTAATATATATGACCCATAACACACAGCACAGCAGTGGGATGAGGTCCAATAAAGAACGCTCACCAAAAACATATATTGCTCCTTCAGCCGTATAATGCTGTTTTATCAAGAATGATTGTATGTGATAGTATGCTTCGACATTTATAATTACCCAAAAAACGCAGAGAAGCCGATATGGGTTGGCATTCGGATGATCCGAGGGATAATGAGCAGGGCGATGCCGATCCCAATACCATTCTGAATTCTTATAATCATCAAATCCAGGTATCTCCACAAATTTTTCCGGATAACGAACAATATGATAGTATCTGATGGATAAAAACAGAAGAATCAATAAGTGAATCACACTAAATACAATACTCATATATTACTCCCAACATACTTGTCAAATCCTTAGGACGGAGAACCATTTCTCCATGATTTTTCCCATGCGCATAATATTTTCGAGTATCGATAATATCTGATTTTAATCTTATCTCCTGTTTGTGGTCTGTGAATCTGTGCAATCTCATCATATTTCATGCAAACCGGAACGATTAATGTTATTTTCCCTTTAGACTTGTAGTTGACTCTCCACTCGCAATAATATCTATTATGCAGAATTTCATATTTTTCAATATTGATCATGTTAGAAAATATAACTTCATCATCAACATGACCCAAAAGTAAATCCAATGGCAACAACAGGACCGACCTATACAGATATGCCGCAGGTATAAGGAACAACATTTCATAGAAGAGCATCACCCAAATATTTTTTGACATTCCCCAATAAAAAAAGTAGGCTACTAAACAAATTACAATCAACATTGGACTATGACCGAATAAATATTGGCGCATGTCTATTTTTTCATCCACAACTACAACCTCCTTCCAGACGAAAAGCTCTGTGACGAATTTCCATTCTCCGTTTTGCCAATTCCCTTGCTCCGCCAATATCGTCTAACTCAAGCGACATACAGTTCGATACCTTCCTTTCTGACATTATTGTAAAAAGGATATGCGTTAAGCCATTTATTAAAATGATCGCAATTCTTTACAATCGGCATAATCAGGAGGTCATGGTCAAAGTTGAAATCAAATGTCACATCTGATAATGCATCACCTTTTACCTTGATTTCTGCTTCATCAATATCTACAAGTATCATGATATCTATATCTGAATCTTCTCTGTTGTCTCCTCTTGCATGCGATCCATACAATATAATTTCCCTTAAACTGGAACCGTATATCCTTACAATATCGGCAATATACTGTTGTAAAAGATCAGTCATAATTTGTGACATTTTTTCACCATTTTTTGCAAATCGCTGTCTGATGATTTAGGACATCATCAAAAAAAGATTATGTTCCACATCATATAATTCTTTCCGTTTGCTTTATGTTCATTATACCAAATGGCATCCTGGTTTTCACTTGATTTTTACTTTATCTGTAATCAGAGATTAGATGTGGTTACTGCTCACAAGTTTGTTGAAAAATACATGCAAAAAACACCGTCCCCGCCAGACATGTGACAAAAACAGTGCTTTCAGTGCACCTTCAGGGGTGCTGCATGCCGGTGGCATGCGTTTAGCACCGACCGAGCCGGGAGGCGAGACCTCGAAACCCGTGACAGGGTTCGAGCCCCTATAGTGGGTCAAAAAAAAGCCCCAACTGCCAACAGATGTTAACAACTAGGACTTCCAGTGCACCTTCAGGGGCTCGAACCCTGGACACCCTGATTAAGAGTCAGGTGCTCTACCAGCTGAGCTAAAGGTGCATTCGTATGAAATTTTCTCAACGCAAGAGCTATTATAAGCTCACAAAGGTCAAAAAGTCAAGTGTAATTTCATACTTTTTTTATAAATTTAAATCAGCCTCAGGCGTGCTGTTTCATGATCAGTTTGCAGATAGGATTGCCCTGAGAGGAAAACTTTTCTTCATACTCTGTCATGACATTGCCCTGTACCATCTCCTCATTATGGTGAAGATCAAAGGTGGAGGCCATAAGGTGCCATCCGGCTTCAGGAATCTCCTCCAGGGAGAACTCAAAGAGCGGGCGGTTGTCTGTCTTAAACTCCACCACTCCATCCTCCGCCAGGATCTGCTCATAGCGGGCCAGGAACTCTCTGGAAGTCAGGCGGCGCTTGGCGTGGCGGGCCTTTGGCCACGGATCGGAAAAATTCAGGTAGATCTTAGCCACTTCCCCTTTCTCGAATACCTCCGGCAGGATCCTTGCATCCATACGCATGAAAAGAAGATTCTGCGGGCGTTCGCCGGCAGCTTCTCTCTCCTCCATCTTTTCAATGGCACGCACCAGCACGCTGTCATACATCTCGATTCCAACGTAATTGATCTCAGGATGAAGCTTTGCCAGATCCATAAGGAACCGTCCTTTGCCCATACCTACCTCAATATGCAGCGGCTGTGCTGCAGGAAAAACAGATGCCCACTTTCCTTTATTGGAAACAGGGTCCTGTACCACATAATCACTCTCTATGATCGCATCCTTCGCGCCTGGGATATTTCTAAGTCTCATTGCGCATCCTCCGGTTTATTTACTCTTATAATCTTTATATTTGATCCCAATAGGGCTCTTATCCGGCACGAACCTGTAGTCGCAGTACTGGCCGCCGGTGGCTTCGGTTTGTTTTCTGAGAAGCTTTGCATGCAGGAATTTTTCGAAGATGAAATCAAATCTGCAGATGTACGGCATCATCTCCTCGTATCCGTGGGCTTTTACAAAGGCATACAAAGGGCAGCCGATCATGTGATAGGCGATGCCCGTTTTTTTATTGTCCGGGTTCATTTTAAGGGTCCAGGTGCCTGTCCATTCGCCCCGGGCTTTATGCTCTTCCACCTTTTTAGCATGGTCAGCATATATTTTGTAATACAGAGGCTTTACATACCCCCAGCGGTTCATATCCGTAAAGAAGCTGACCCACTTATAATCCTCATACAGGCGGTTAACCAGTACCTCAATGGCCGTTTCGTCTATTCTGTGACCACTGGCCTCATAGTAGGCAAAAAATGCAGCAACCATATCAATATTGGACGCCATCATGTTTTCACCCATATCCGGCGTTTCATGCATCAGTCTGTCATAGACCTCCTGGGCGCTGCGGTCCACTTCCTCCGCCTCCGCACCAAGCTGTTCTTTACAATACTCCACAAAATATCTGCGGATAAAACCCGACATCTTATACTGCATAGGCTCCCTCCTCACGAAAACCACATTATTCTCTCGCCTTTTTATGCATATTTTCAGCGTTTTATAAATTTCTGACAATAACAGATTATGGAACTATTTTCTCACAATTAAGAAGAAAATAAAATCATTTTTTTATTTTATCAATGTCAAGCGGATTTTTGGGATTTTGGCTGAAATCGGCGATTTTAGGATATTTTACCAAAACATGCGTTTGTTACAAAATTGTTAACTACATTTTTCAATTCTGTTATCAGTGTGGAGAATGTGGATAACTTGGTGTATAACTGATTTTTACTGGGTTTTTCCACCTTCAAAAATGTGGATAACTCTTGCATACACATTTGTACAATCCACATTTTCGGTGGATATTTGTGCATTTTGCTATTTTGCCATTTTTTCATGTGGATATCTTACGATCCACTTTTCCATTGCACAGATGATAAAAGAATGCAGTTCACACAGGATCTTATACCGGTCAAACCGGATTTTATGCATCCATTTCTACTTCGAGTCCCGTCGAATAGGACTTTAGGCATCCGCTCCGACTTCGCTTCCCGTCGAATAGAATTTTACGCATCCGCTCCAACTTCTGCTGCGGTGAATTATAAAAGATACTCCTGCACGGAGGTCACTGCGTTTGCTCCGTCAGCAACCGCTGTCACTACCTGGCGCAGCTTCTTGGTGCGGATATCGCCTGCAGCAAAGATTCCCGGTGTGCTGGTCACACAATCCTCTCCTGCTTCCACATATCCGTTCTTATCCAGCTTCACAAAGCCCTCCAGAAGCTCTGTATTCGGCACGATGCCAACGGCTATAAACACACCGTCCACATCCACGATCTGCAGAATACCGCTCTTTACGGACTTCAGAGTGATGCCTGTCACGTGGTCTTCCTCCCCATGGATCTCCACAGGGCTCTGAGACCAGAGTACTTCCACGTTCTCACACTCCTTAAGCTTCTCCTGCAGAACACGATCCGCCCGGAGCGTATCCCTTCTGTGCACCAGATAGACCTGCTCGCACACTCTGGATAAAAAGATGGCATCCTCCACGGCCGTATTGCCGCCGCCGATCACCACCGTGGTCTTTCCCTTAAAGAAAGCACCATCACAGGTAGCACAGTAGGAAACACCCATACCGCTGAATTCCTCCTCACCCGGAATATCCAGATGTCTGTGGGAAGCCCCGCCGGAGAGAATCACCGTTTTGCTCCTGTACTCCTTCTTTTTAGAACGAAGAAGAAAACCCTCCTCCGTCTTCTCAATACTGCGGATAAAATCCCTCTCAGGAACCATCCCCAGCTTCTCCGCATGATCCGCCAGCTTCTCCGCCAGCTCGATCCCGCTGATCCCCGGAAGCCCCGGATAATTATCGATCTCATAAGTATCCACGATCTGCCCGCCGGCCTCAAACTTCCTGTCGATCCAGATCGTCTTAAGCCCGGCCCGCGCCGCATAAACCGCCGCACCAACCCCCGCCGGCCCGGCACCAAGTATCGTCAAATCAAACAATTCACTCATAACCATACATACCTTTCAAGCATCATATCCACCATTATAAATCCATCCCCTCTTCCTAGCAATAACCAACTCCCCTTCCTTTTCCACTATACTTACAAAGTCAGGAGGATCCGGGTGATATATGTACGGTTTGTCTGCTTCATAGCGGACATGAAAGGGGGAATTGTCTGACAATGGCGAACATCGAAGATGTACGACAATGGCAGGCAATTCCCCCTTTTGTGTCAGTTATGCGGCAGACAAACCGTACATATATCGGCCGGATCCTCCGTCCGTCTTTTAAGCCCTAAGCAGATAAATCATAGTCAGCAGGAATCCAACGCCCACCAGCAGCAATCCAAAAGAAAGACTCCTTGAAATAAGCCCCACACTGAGCCAGAATCCCTCTCTCTGCATAGCCAGCCTATGCACATAATCCTTCTTATGAGCCTTCCGTCTGAAGACCTTCCTCCAGACACCCTGCGTTCCATTCAGGAAATTACCCACAGCATCCGTAAAGAAATCCCCCTCCGGATGCTCATACGGCAGCGGACTGTCCTTATAAAGCGTCTTACGAAGAAATACCGTAACTCCATCCGTAGAAGTATCAAAGATACGGAAAAATACCAGTCCCACAAACGGAAGCACCTTACCCAGCGTATCCGTCATCTTATCAAAGATCCTGCATACCACCATACTGATATACGGAATCACCTGCAGAAGAACCGGACGATAAATCAGATTCTCCAGATCCAGCCAAGCCGGCCATGCATTGATATACACACGGGTAGTTCTCTTCTTACTAACCGCTTCTTCCTTCATAAGAAGCGTGCGGATCACTCCAAAATAAACCACCGCACCAATGATCACAGAGATCATAGCACCCTTCAGATTACCCATGGAGAAGTAATGAACCTCTTCTCCGACCTCCTCCAGATGCATAAAGCCCTGTCCCATCTCGGCCACAGGATCCATGATACTGCCGGAGCATACGCCCCAGATGGTAAGGAGCAGAGCACTTCCTGCCAGCGCAAAAGTACTCTCGATATTCATATACTTCTTCTTTGCGTCAAACTTCTGCTGTTTCTTATCATCCGCATTCTTTTCCACAAAGATAGCCACAAAAAGCTTGGTCATATAAGCCAGAGTGAGACCGCCGCTGAACAGGAAGATCCACTCCACAGCAGTGATCACCATGCTGTGCACCTCATGGCCGTACTCCACAATACTCTCATGGAGCAGCGTCTTACTGATATAACCGCCAAGCCCCGGAATACCTCCAATGGTCAGCGCACCAATCAGAAAGATCCCCATAAGAAGCGGTTTCTTACGTCCAAAGCCTCTGATCTCATTGAGATCCAGCGCATGGGTATTCATAAAGATCACACCTGCTGCCATGAAAAGCACCAGCTTGATCATGGAATGGTTCACCATATGAAGCAGCGTTCCGTGAACCGCCAGGGCATTCTCCTCTCCAAGAAGACACTGCATACCCACGCCCACCATGATAAATCCGATCTGGGACATGGAGGAGCATGCCAGCGTTCTCTTAAGATCAATAGAAAATACCGCCAGAAAAGCACCGCCGAACATCGTGCAAACGCCGATAGCCAGGATCAGCTCGCCCCACTTCTCATCATGAAGAAACAGGTTGCAGGACACCGCCAGGATACCGAACACACCGGTCTTGGTAAGAATACCGGAGAGCAGCGCGGAAGCCGGAGCCGGAGCCACCGGATGCGCCTTAGGCAGCCAGATATGAAGCGGGAACGCACCGGCCTTGGCGCCGAAGCCCACCAGCATACAGATGCCTGCTGCGTACAGCAGCTTTTTATTCTCGTAAGCAGCTGCCAGCGGAAGAATCTCGGAAATAGTCAGAGTTCCCAGGCAGTTGTATACCATGAAAAGTCCCATCAGCATGACCATACCGCCAATGACCGCAACTGCCAGATAAGTAGCCGCAGCCCGAAGGGATGGCTCATTTTCCTCCTGTGCTACCCACACATAAGAGGTGAAGGACATGATCTCAAAGAAGATAAACGTGGTGTACAGATCCTCAGAGAGGAACACACCCATAGTTGCACCCAGGGTCAGCAGCAGGAACAGATAAAAACGGTTCCTGTTTCCGTGATGGGTAAAATATTCTCTGGAAAGAATCGTGGTCATCATCCACATGAGGGCTGCCACAGTGGCATAGATCAGGCGGAAGCCATCCAAAGTGAAGTGCAGTCCGAAACCACAGATCTCAGATACGGTGCAGGAAAGCACGCCTTCCTCCCCCACATGAGCGCCGTATTTCGCAAACAGCACAACCATGATCACACATTCCAGAATACAGATGATATCTGCAAAATAATCTCTCGCTTTTTCATTGGTATTTCCAATAATGCAGGCCGCAATACCTCCAAGAAACGGGAAAAATACCAGAAAAGCCAGAATCAAACTCTCTTTCATCCTTTTTCCTCCTTTCTCAGACAGCAGCTGCCACCGCTTCCAGTGCCCGAAGGACCGGAGCCGGGAACAGACCAAGAACGACCATGCCAATGACAAAGATCACCAGAGGAAGGATCATCAGCCAGTTTGGATCCTCCACCTCGGAGATGGTGTCATAATCAAAGCCCTTAGGCGGGCAGAAGGCACGTACAGTGACAGTCATCATATAGAGCGCCGTGAGCAGCGCGGAAGCCAGCAGCGCGGCCACACCAATGTAGCCAAGCGGTGTACCGCTCTCCACAGCAGCCTCAGTAAGCTTCCATTTGCTGATAAAGCCGCAGAAGCCCGGAACACCCATAAGGGCCATGCCGGAGATGGTAAAGATCACAAAGACCTTAGGCATCCTTCTTCCAAAGCCGTCCAGCTCGTGGACAAAGTTTTTCTCTGCTTTATAGATCACAGCACCGGCACAGAAGAACGCACAGATCTTCATCACCGCGTGGGACAGCATATGGGTCAGTGCACCGGTGAGACCCATAGGGCTCATAAGCGCCACACCAAAGAGAATATAGGACAGGTTGCTGACGGTGGACCAGGCCAGACGTCTCTTAAGATGTGTCTCCTTAAGCGCACGGCTGCATCCGTAGACGATGGTAAAGATAGTCAGCACCAGCACCACATCCTGTGCCCAGGTTCCCTTAAGGAAATCGGTACCGAAGCTGTAATAGGTAATTCTCATGCAGGCAAAGGCACCTGCCTTAACGACTGCAACCGCATGGAGCAGCGCCGTAACAGGGGTCGGAGCCACACCGGCTTTAGGAAGCCAGGAGGAGAATGGGAACATAGCCGCCTTCACACTGAAGCCGCAGAAGGCCAGCACATAAACTACCAGAAGCACATTTGCCTTACTTCCCATCTTTGCCATATCCAGAACACCGCCCGGGACAAAGTTTGATGTGGTTCCGTAAGACAGGATAAAGATCATACCGATAAAGGCAAAGGCTGCGCCGCCCAGAGAATAATAAAGGTAGGTACGGCTTGCCAGAATAGCCTCACGGGTCAGAGTATTCATAACCAGAGGTACGGTTACAAAGGTAAGCATCTCGTAAAAGAAATACAGGGTGACAATATTCTGTGCCATGGCGATACCAAGGGTAACACCAAAGGTCATGGTATAAAACAGATAAAAACTGGTCTGATGTTCCTCATGCTTCATATATTCAAAGGAATACAGCGTAGCCAGAGGCCAGAGCACAGCTACCAGTCCGGCAAACACGGTACCAAGACCGTCCACCTTCAGACTGATCTGCAGGTCTCCCGAAAAACGGAAAAGCGTAACCGCCTCGGAAGGTCTGTTCATGAGCATCAGAATTACCAGCACAGAGTTGATGATCACCAGGGTCTCAATGTAGATCGCTCTCTGCTTCTTATCCTTAAACGGAAGGAAACGGATCAGGAATCCTCCGATAATGGGAAGCAGAACAGTGATCACCTGAATCTTAGCATTCATATCCTCTCCCCCTCTCTTAGAAAATGGAAGCCGCGATCTGGCCTGCCAGTCTGATCAGAGGATTCGGGAACACGCCAAGAAGCAGGGTGATGGCTGCGATCACCATAAGCGGAGCCCACATTTTCATTGGCGGCTCCTCCACCTTAGGATCTTCGATCACATAGCCTTCTCCCGGGAAGAAGCCTTTTACTGTAACAGGAAGCAGATAGCCTGCGGTCAGCAGCGCACTGACAAGAAGAACAGCAGGACCTGCGTATCCGTAAACACCGATGTCAGCGGTAAGGGCACCCTGTGCCAGATACCATTTGCTGATAAATCCACTTGTAGGAGGAATACCGATCAGTGCCAGAGAAGCAAAGGTATAGCTCCAGAGGGTCTTAGGCATCTTTTTGCCATAGCCCTTGAAATCCTCCACACGGGTATTTCCGGTCTTGAAGATGAAGATACCTGCGGTAAGGAAGAGAGCGGTCTTAATAAATGCATGGAACACACTGTGAAGCAGCGCGCCTGTCATACCCACCTCGGAGAGCTGGGCAAGACCGAATAATACGTAGGATACCTGGCTGACGGTGGAGTAGGCCAGACGTTTCTTGAAGATCGGCTCCCAGTAAGCCAGGAGAGATCCCATAAAGATGGTTCCGAGTGTAAGGACCATCCATGCGGTCTGTACCCAGGTTCCGCGGAGAAAATCAGGTCCAACCACATAGTAAACGGTACGGATCACGGCCATAACACCGGCTTTTACAATGATGGCGGAGAGAACCGCAGATGCCGGGGAAGGTGCTACCGGGTGAGCGGATGGCAGCCACGCATGCAGCGGGAACATACCTGCCTTTGCGCCGAAACCGATGAGCATGCAGAATACTGCGATCAGAAGGATTCCCTCGGAGCCCGGTTTTACACTCAGGGTTCCGCCTGCGGCGAACTCCAGAGTGGTGGTGTTCTGATACAGGAAGAAGATTCCAAAGAGTGCAAGATAAGCACCGCACATGGAATAAAACAGGTATTTTAACGCGCCCATGATGGACTCTCTGGAGCCGCTGTGAAGTACCATCGGCATGGAGGTCAGGGTCATAAGCTCGTAGAAGAAATACAATGTGATAAGGTTTCCGGCAAAGTCAAGTGCAATAAGGACACCGTAAACCACCAGGAAAAATCCGAAAAATCTCTTCTCATTTCCCTCATGATGCATGTAAACAAAAGCATAAATAGAAACAGCAAACCAGATGATGCTCATAAAGGTGGCAAAAAGTGCGCCAAGCTGATCCACACGGAAATAAACAGAGATGCCTTCTGTCAGTTTCAGAAGGGTGATGCTCTTCTCTCCACCTGCCCAGGCAACAAGAAGGGCTGCCAGAACGGAGATTCCCAGAACAACAATAGTAATCATATGTACCTGCTGTACATCCTCCGCCATCTTTTCTGCACCGTTCTGCGCCAGGCGCTCACGAAAAGCACAGATGAGGAGATAACTTCCTGCAATGATGGGAAGGAAAATCGGCAGTAAGATCAGTAAATTCATATCCTATCCTCCTATGCAAACATTCCAAGGCCGTTTCTTATAAGAGCCACGATCGGTTCTGAGAAAAGACCCAGGGCAAAATTCAGTATTACAAAGAAAAGCAGCGCCACATTTTTCCATGGCTGTTCAGACACAGAGATCTGTCTGAAGCTATCTTTCTCCAGATTCTGCGTCTTTGCAGGGGTGTAAAGACGGATGACCGTCTTCAGGAAATAAATGGCATTCAGGATGGTACTGATGGCCAGGGCGATGAGTGTCGGCATCATTTTTCCGCTGTTCAGTACCGCAGCCCTTGCAAAGAGCATCTTGGAGATAAAGCCGGAAAACATAGGGAAGCCGACCATGGAGAGACCGCCTACTGTGAAGGCAATACCCGCCATCTTATTTCTGAAGCCCGCACCGGTGAGGGAGAAGAAATCTGTCTCGTCTCCGGAGGCATCGGTGAGTCCGGAGGCTGCAATAAAGAGCAGGGACTTGGTAGCCGCATGGGATAAGATGTGGTAAGTACTTGCGATCATGGCCTCATAGGTTCCAAGGCCAAAGCCCATATAGATATATCCGATCTGCGCTACAGATGAGAAGGCGATCATACGCCTGATATTGCTCTCACGGATGGCACTTAAGGATCCCATGATCATACCGGCCACACCGAACACAAACAGCACATTGATGACCTTGCTCTCTCTCACCACGTTAAATCCGATCACTCTGTAGAAGATCTTGATGAGCAGGAAGATATATCCTTTGGAAACCAGGGAGGATAAAATGGCTGCGGAGGAAACGGTGGAATAACCGTAGGCATCCGGAAGCCAGGAATGGAACGGGTAAAGGGCGCTCTTGATGGCCAGACCAACGGCCATAAGTCCCAGGGCGATCATAAGCGGTACATGGTAGGTGCCTGCTGCCGAGATCGCAGCCACGCTCTCCTGGATATTGCTCATCAGCAGATGACCGGTAAGGTCATAGAGGAAGCAGATACCAAGAAGAAACAGACCGGAACCCATAAGGCTCATGATCATATATCGGGTAGCCGCCTCGATGGTACGTCCGTTCTGCTTACACATAATAAGACCGCAGGCGGAGATGGTGTTGATCTCCACAAAAACGTAGGCGGTGAAAAGGTCGTTGGTATAGATCAGCGCCAGCAGGGAACAGAGCAGAAGATTTACCATAATATAGTAGAGATTCTGCTTGGTCTCATAGACCTCCGCCTCGCGCTCCACAATACCGCCCAGCATACAGAGCAGCATGATCATGCAGAAGAACACTGCCATGGCAGCCTCCAGCACGCCCACGCGGATCTCATTTCCCCATGGAGCCGGGAAATGACCCATGCTGTACACATAAGCGCCGTTTGTATATACAAATCCAAGCACCGCACCGGAGAGACATCCGATGAGTACAATAATACCGATGTTCAGATATTTGGCCTTTTTTCCGCCTAAGATAGAGGAAAGAGGACCGCCGAACAGGGATAAGATGATGGAGATAAAAGGAAAATTCTGTACAAAGCTATGCATTACAGACCCTCCTTTTTCAGTTTTGCGGAGATCTCATCCAGGTCAAGGGTGTGATATCTGTAGTAGAGACGCACGGTCAGGGAAAGCATCAGCGCCGTGACAGATACAGAAACAACGATACCGGTGAGGACCAGACCGCTCGGGATCGGGTTCACATAGGCGGTGACACTCTGCACGCCGTTCACCACGATCGGTGCTTTTCTTCCCGCCACATAACCCTTTAAGGCCAGGAAGAGATACATGGAGGTATCCATGATATTGAAACCGATGATCTTTCTGATCAGGTTCTTCTGCAGAAGCAGGTTGGAAAAGCCGATGCCGAAAAGGATCATGGCAATGGCCTCTTCATAATTTCCAAGAAGATTGACAAAGCTCATATCAATATCCTCCTTTCCGGAACATAACGTAGAAGGTGTACATGGTTCCCGCTACGACAATACCGACACAGATATTCAGGATCAGGATCAGGCCGCTGCTTAAGATAGCGCCCGGTGTTCCAAGAGGGATGATGCTGTGGATGTGGTTTGCACCTGTATAGAAAGAGTAACTCTTTGCCATGCAGTAGCAGCCCAGGGCACCAAAGCTCATTCTCTTATAGGTTTTTGCGGTAAAGAATTTTTCTGTCTTCTCAAAGCCGAAGGCATTCAGGTACAGGATAAGTCCTGCGCCAATGATGGCACCGCCGGAGAAACCGCCGCCGGGGCCTAAGTGCCCGGCCAGAATGACATAAATACCGAAGATCATGATAACAGGTACCAGCACCTGAGCTGCGATCTGAAGGATCAGGTCATTCTCAGGCTCATGGGTGTAGTCATTTGGATCCTCGTCATAATAGGTGATATCCGGGTTTCCGATCTTCTTATCTCTTCGAAGCAGCATCAGAACGGTGCAGGTAGCGATAAAAAGCACATGGGATTCACCCAGGGTATCAAAAGCACGGTAATCCAGGATCATACCGGTTACGATGTTCACCGCACCGGTCTCCTGCAGACCGTTCTCAATGTATCTCTGTGCCACCTCGTTGTTTACAGGGTTGTCCGGATTTCCAACGATAGGCAGGTAGGACACACCGTAAACCAGGATCAGCACCAGTGTGATGCAGAAGATCACGCTGAAAGCTCTGTAAAGCTTATTCCAGATCCGGTTTCTTGCATTCTCCTCGCGGAAAGCCTCCTCAAAGATAAAAGCACGTTCCTTCGCGCGCTCCTCTGTGACCACAAGCTCCTCCACAAAAGGCTTCTGCGGCTGCATTTCCACATTGTCAAGATAGGGATCCTTTGTTCCATAAAGCCACTGTTTCAGACGATAGGAACGAGTTTTTTCATACTGTTCTTCAGGAATTTTCCTGCTCATTCTTCTCATCCTCCTTCTTGTTATCTACCATAGCCTGGATCTTTTTCAGGGTGATGAAAAAGAGCACGCTGGTGATACCGGCGCCTACGGCCGCCTCTGTGATAGCCAGGTCCGGGGACTCTAAAATGATCCAGATGATGGACATGACCAGACTGTATGACATAAAGATCAGAAGTGAATTCAGAAGATTTTTAGACAGCGAAACCGCGATCGCACAGATCAGCAGGAAGGCCATCAGAATATAAGTAAAGATCTGCATCTTATTCCTCCCTGTTATCCAGCTCCGCTTCCAGTTCCTTTAAGGAAATGACGCGGTAGTGCTGTTCTTCGTCTTCGTTTGTGGCTACCTCAAGACGTGCGATCAGATGTGAGGACGTCGGGGAGGAGAACCACAGGAAAATGATCACCAGAAGCAGCTTCAGTGATGTGAAGGTGAATCCGCTCATGATGATAAGGCCAAGGAGAGAAAATCCGATTCCCAGGGTATCTCCCATGGCGGCTGCGTGCATACGGTTCAGAACATATTTAAAGCGGAACACGCCGATCATCTCTACTACAAAGATGCCAAGTCCCATGATCAGAAATATGCTTCCCGCAATAAATCTAAGCCATTCCATCCAAGCCATCGTTTTTCTCCTTTCCTTCTATATTATTGTTGTCTTTCATTTCTTTCTTTTCCAGATATACGCCCATGTATACCTTGGTAAGAACGATGACAGCCAGGAAGCTGATCATCGCATAGATAATGCAGATATCCGCCAGAAATCCTTCCTCCAGCATCAGCGCCAGCACGGCAATGATGACCATAACGATGGTACCCATCATGTTTGTGGCTACGATTCGGTCTGTGACCTTCGGACCTATAATGGCACGGATCAGGCACAGGATCACCATAACAGCCAGAATACACAGTGCCACAGAGAAAACGATATTATAAGCGGAACCAAGGGCAGGTATGTCTTTTCCCATTTGTTTTTCCTCCTTATCGTTCCATGTCGGAGATCATCTGCACAAATACAGAGTCATCGCTCTGCGGTGCCAGACTCTCATCCAGACAGTGTACTGTATAATGGTTGTCTTCCAGTTCCACGGTGATGGTTCCCGGGGTCAGTGTGATGGCGTTTGCCAGCATGACCTTTCCCGCAGGAGTTTTCATATCCGCCTCAAAGTCAAACACGGCCGGTGCAAGTTCCTCTTTTTCGGAGAGGATCATGTGAATGACGGTCATGTTTGCCTTGACGATCTCAAACACCAGGACATATACATACTTCAGAAATTTACCGGTGGTCTTATACAGTTTTTTCTCTTTTTCCAGACTGTAGTCCATGAACCGGCAGGTAAATGCAAATACTGCCGCAGCAACCACAATACCAAAGAGACAGATCTCCACCGTGACAGCTCCGTTAAAAATTACCCACAATAAAAAATAAAGCAAGTACATTTTTCCGCTTCCATCCTTTCTTATTTATTTTGTCTTTCTCCAAATCCGTTACATTTTACATCTAAGCTCTGGTTAAGTCCAGTTAAATTCAACCTGTTTTTCATAAAATAGCCCAAAATCATAGCCTGACTTTATAGTTTCAGCATTTGGGACAGGGGGACAGGGACCTGGTCCAAATGCTGAAAAAACATTTCAGAAGTCTTTTTTTATGAGTTGAGATTTGATATAATGGCTTTTACGACATTAACAGGCTTATGCCTGAATGAAAAAGAAGGTTATTTTATGCAGGACAAATTTAATATACCACTGAATCTAAGGGAAAAAAGTGCCTCCAGGATCAGCATGATCGCTTCGGTCATTGCCCTTGTGGTTCTGGTCCTCATCTTCCACCAGCTGGATTATAACATGGTGCGAAAGCCCGCCCGGGAAGCAGTCCAGGCGGCGCAGGAAAAGAAAGAAGCGGAGGAGAAAGCAGCAAACGAGGTGATCGTGGATCGCGCCACCATCGCTGCCGCAGGTGACAATATCTACTACGCACGTATTTATGAATCCGGACATTATGCCACCTCAGACACCTGGAATTATGACCACGTCTATGAAAATGTGAAATCCACAATAAGCGCTGCGGATCTGGCACTCATCTGTCAGGAGACAGTCCTTACGGATTACCACGACGGCCTTTCCAGTTATCCGAACTTTGCCACCCCTGTGGAGGTTGGTGATGCCATTGTAAAAGCCGGCTTTGACGTAGTAGCCTGTGCATCGGATCACGTAAATGACTTTGGTGCCGGATATCTGAGACAGACTCTTAAGTTCTGGCGTGAAAAACATCCGGAGACCACCATCCTTGGTATTCACGAGGAAGCCGAGGAACCCGGCTCCATCCGTTCCGTCACAGTAAACGATATCAGCATCACCTTTTTAAATTACACCTTCGGTTCCCAGAATTCCCTTGCAGGGGAAGGCACCTCCGACATGGTAAATGTACTGGAGGAGAAGAAAGTAGCCGAAATGATCGAAAGCGTAAAACCTTACAGCGACTGTATCGTCTTTATTGCCCACTGGGGCGACGACGGCTCCATCACTCCTAATGAATATCAGAAGGAATGGGCCAACTTCCTGTTAAAGCAGGGCGTGCACGTACTGATCGGAAGTCATCCGCATGTACTTCAGCCATATGGCCGTATGTCAGATACCGAGGGCCATGAGATGGTTGTCTTCTATTCCCTGGGTGCTTTTGTTTCCTCCCTGCAGTCTGTGGATGAGATCATCGGCGGCATTGCAAAATTCACCATCGAGCGTTCTATTAAAGACGGTGTCGGTACCATCCGTATTCTGGATCCTTACATTGAACCTACGGTTATGCATTATGTATACGAATCCAACACCTATTCCCCTTACCTGCTGAGCCGCTACACGGATCAGCTGGCAGATATTCACAGCATCAAGGAATATGCCGGCGAGAATATCACCGTGGATAAACTGAAGGTTCGCTTTGATGAGATCATGAGACAAAACGTAGAGCCATCTGCCAAGACAGATTTCCTGGATGATGGTGCTTCCGCCAACGCAGCTGAGAGCGCCGACGATGGAAGCGGTGATTATGATTCGAATTATGATTACGATTCCGGTTATGATTATGACTCCGGTTATGATTATGACTATGATTACGATTCTGATTATTATAATTAACTTCACGAAAAATAACCTCATGAAAAAAGATCCCCCGGGAAATTTCCGGGGGATCTTTTTTATTGCTTATTCACTTATCTCTGTCTGCGTCTCTTCTCATACAGGGATACGAGCATTGCTGCAAGGGCTGCGCCCATGAGCAGGAAGTACATCTCTACACCAGAGTTATCTCCGGTCTTTGGAGCAGGTGGTGTTGGGGTAGGAGTCTTCTCATTCACGCTGTTGGTAATGGTAATGGATGCAGGTTTGCGTGGGTTGAGTAATACAGATCCCTCGCCGCTGACCTCATACTTAAATCCTTTGGCTCCTTTGATCTTCTTACCGGATGCATCGGTTTCGAATACCCAGTAAGTTTCGGTATCATCGAGCTCACCAAAGAAGATACCTCCAAGTCTGACCGTTCCGTTGTTATTCAGCTTATGCACGTAGGCAGATGTGCTCATATCATCAAGAACAATTTTCTTCTTGTCATCTTTTGAAGGAACTCCCATGGTGGTTATCACATCTGCGGTATCCAGATTTGGATCACTGAATACACCGGCGTAGAAGGTCTCGTCTGTATTTACGGTCTTGCCGTTTACACGGATCTCCTTGGTGATATCCAGCTCTGCAATGAAGAAATGTCCGCCAGGCCATTTGAAGAACATGTTGATCAGACCAACTTCGTTTTCAGCCTGCTCCGGAGTCAGCTCTACTTCGCTGCTGTCTGCATCTTCCACAATACACATGAATGTCGCATCGCCATCCTCAAACATCTCATCAGTAAGGATTGCTGTTCCGTCTGCGGTTGTCTCGTATACGTAATAGTTTCCGTATGCTACGTTTGTGAATTCTGCGGTTCCTGTCCAGTCATATGCTACATGGATCGGAATCGGATTGCCGTATGGTTTTGTTCCCTCTTTGTCAAGGAAGAGTCCTACATAACAGGTGTAATCTCTTGCGTAAAGCTTGAATCCGGCCTCCTCAAGTTCTGCTTCCTCTTCCTCATCCAGAACTTCCAGTTTCTTGGAAACACGGATCTTTCCAACTGCTCTCGTATCCTCTACAAGGAGTACGCCGTCGCTGGTCATATTTGCGGTGGTCTCTACAGTTCCGTCCTCGAGGATAGTGAAGGTAATGATGTTGGTGATGTCGTATCCTAATGGAGCTACAGTCTCTTTTAAGGTGTACTCTTCACCCGGCATAAGACCGGTCACCTCGTGAGCTTCCTTCTCGGAATCCCACTCGTCTACTACGTTTCCTTCGCTGTCGATCAGCTGGATATGTGCACCTTCCAGCTCTTCCTGGGTGGATGCGTCTACTTTGCTTACTTTTACGCTCTGCTCGGCGATGTTGATGAATTCTGCTTTCTCTGCAGGGATCCAGTTTCCATCCTCATCCTCTACCAGAAGATCAGTGCTCTCTGCTGTCATCTCGCCGGTGTGCCAGTCATAGGTTACGGTTACTTCAAGGCGGAAAACAGTGTCATCATAAACAATGTTCTCTTCTCCGCTGTTCTGCTCAACAATGTTATAAATAAAGGTCTTAACAGGTACATATCCGCCGTTATCCTCTGCTGCGGCCTTCTCCTCATCGGATACTGCCAGCATATCAGCCAGGGTATATTCAAGGCTTCCAAAGTCAACGGTTCCGTCTGCTTTGCTGACAGTGTTCAGTTTCAGGGTTCCCTGCTCATTGTATACTGCGAAGAAGAACTCGCCCTCTGTCAGGTCGCGGCCGATCAGTTTCTTAGCTGCGGTTACCGGTACGCTCTTCTCTGCGGAATATGCGTTGTAGAAGGTCATCTTTCTCTCGTTTACAGTGACGTTCTCATACTCAGCGGTCATCTCGCCGGCAGCCTTGTCATAGCGAACAGTTACGTCAACGCTTACTGCATCTGCATCATAAGATACATTTTCCACAGGCTCCTGACCTGCCGGAATGATCTCTTTGATGATGTAATGGAATACCTTCTCGGTAAGGTAATATGGATTTCCTTCAGAGTCCTCTGCAAGGAGATCGGAAAGAACAAAGTCAAAGGTTCCGGAGAGCTCATCCACCGGCTTCTCAGGTGCATCACCGTTGGAAGCTGTCTTAATAGGATCGCCGTCCTCTTTTCCTGCCTCAAAGAGGCCTACAGTAAATTCATTGCGCTTCAGCTCACGTCCGGAGAGTTCCTTGTATCCAACGATCGGAAGCTTAACCTCTGTATCGTAGGTGTTCACAAAGGTGATTGCATCTGCGGATGCATACTCGCCGTCTGCGTCTTTCTTAAACAGGTCTACAGTTTCATTGAAATCACCGGTATTCTGGTCATAGGTAAGGGTTACAGAGATCTTATACTCTGCATCGTCCATGGTCAGGGTACCAGGAAGATCAGGTTTCACAGTTTTCTCTTCTTCTGTGAAGTAGTCATAGGTTACGGTCCAGTCGTTGGCCTTCAGGTCCTCGTATACGTCCTTCAGGTCATATGCGAAGTAGCCAAAGTCGATCTGACCGGATGCGTTGTTTGTGATCTTCTCGATGTCGTTTCCGGATGCATCTTTTGTAACGTAGGCATTTCCTTCGCTGTCAGTAAGAGTGAATGCGAAGTCTTCGCCCTGTAAGGTAAGCTGCGGAGCGATCTTCTGTCCGATCACCTGCTCACGTACATCTGCATCATAGGTGTTGGTGAAGCTGATGAGAAGAGGAGTTGCTGCTGCATCTTCCTCGGTGATATCCCTGATATCTTTTTCATAGATGGTGGTCATTCCCTTGCCGGAAGCGATCTCACCGGACTCGATCTTAGTGATACCGCATTTCAGTTCTTTGGTATCTGCAAAGTATGCCAGAGTTACATAGATCTGATAGAATGCTCTGTCCAGAGTGATGCCTCTCTCGATATCACGTCTGCTCTCGGTGACACCATATACGAAGGTCTTCTCAGGGAGATATCCGCCTTTACCGTCAGAAAGATCGGATAAGGTGTATTTCTGCCATCCCATTACCACTTTGCCATCTGCATCGTTGTAAATGGTATCGATCTGATTGCCTTCTTTGTCGCAGGAGTACAGTTTTGTATAGGTGGCCGGATCGTATACATCAAATACGAACTCTTTATTTTTCAGTTCACGGTTTACAAGCTCTTTACGGCCTTCCAGATAACAATGGGTCTGGCTGTTGTAAATATTGGTGAATTCTGCTTTATCGCTGTCTTTTGTCCACTGGAGGGTCAGTTTGCCGGTATCCTTAGCATAGGATGCGCCAAGAGTAAGAGTCTTTACAGATGGATCATAGGTCATGTCGGCATCTGTGCCTTTTTCCTCTTCCACAGTGTATTTAAACTCTGCACTGTCTTTTCCTTCCAGATCCTTCAGGGCTTTGCTGATGGAGAGGTTCTTGCCCTCAGCATCTTTAAAGGTGATGGTTCCGTCTGCTGCGTTTGTTCCGCGGCCGATTTCATTTCCTTCGTCATCTTTTACTACGAAGGTGAACTCTTCTGCTTTCAGTGGGCGTCCGATCAGGTCTTTCTTTCCATCCAGACCGATCTCTGCTTCTGTATCATAGCTGTTGTCGAACTCAGCCAGGCCTGCTGCTGCAGCTTTCTTCTGGTCTTCATTCGGGTTGGAATAAGCAACTGCTCTGGAGGTGCTCATAACACCGGAAACTTTATTATAGGATACGGTTACTGTGAAGGTGATCTCGTTCTCATCGTAGGTCACGGTACCAGGTACTTCACGGTTCATCTGCGGTTTTTCAACTGCCAGATAGGTGTAGTCTTTGGACTCCAGATATCCGTCTGCTGTTTTCAGATCTTCCAGCTCATAGGAGAAGGTTCCGAAGTCTACATAGCCGTCTGCATCGTTCTTAAAGGTTCCAAGGAGTTTCTTTCCGCCTGCGTACTCAGCGCCGACAGCATAGAGATCAAAGGAGAAATCCTCTGCCTGAAGATCCAGGTTATCCAGTTTCTTCACTGCGTCCAGCTTCTCGGTGGTCTGTGCATCATATTTGTTCTCAAAGCTGATGCCTGCTGCGCTTACCCAGTTGCCGTTCTCTTTTGTAAGGGTATCTGTGATCTGTACATCCAGGTCTTCTGTTCCGTTATATTTAACGGTTACTTCCACAATGTACTCTGCGTCACTGTAGGTGATGCCTTTCTCAGTACTTGGTACCTCGCTGATGTGTACGTACCAGGTCTTGGATGCTGCATAACCGCCCTTGCCGTCCTCCATATCCTTAAGTGTGTAGGAGAATGGACGGAACAGGATATTTCCGGATTTGTCATTGGTTGCATAGTAAAGGTTTGCGCCTTTTTCAAATACGCCGCTGGCGATCTGCTCTGCGGAGGAGACATCAAATCTGAACTCGCTGTCACGAAGCTCACGTCCGGTCAGGATCTTGGTTCCCTCTACAGGAACAGAGCCTGCTGCCTCGTAGATGTTCATGAACTCTACTTTCTTAGAGCCGTCTTTGAAGTCTGCGGTAAGTTTACCGGTTGCTGCATCATAAGCTGCTGCAAGGGTGATGACGTAAGCAGACTCATCGTAAGTCATCTTAGGATCCTTAACTGCAGGAATAACCTCTTTTACGGTATAGAAGAAATCTTTCTTTGGCTCATAAGAGCTTCCGTTCTTCATGTCGGAGAGCTTAACGGTGAATTCATATTCGCCG
The DNA here is from genome assembly GCA_018064695.1 of Candidatus Blautia equi. Lineage (GTDB taxonomy): Bacteria > Bacillota > Clostridia > Lachnospirales > Lachnospiraceae > Blautia_A > Blautia_A equi. Next base: position 21,424 of record JAGHUU010000184.1, read on the forward strand.
GAAAGCATGTTTTCAGCTGCATCTACAGGGTGGAATACAACCTCTCCGTTCACATCATTGGTACCCTTTGCAATGACCTTGTCGCCATCCAGGATCACGAATGTAAACTCGTCTGCGTGAAGCTCTGCACCGATCAGGGTCTTCTTAACTGTGATCTTTGCTTTTGCCTCGGTGTCATATTTGTTGACGAACTGAATGCCTTTTGCCTCGTCGGAAAGGACTGCCTCCATCTTTCCGGTAGCATAGTCATAAGTTACAGTTACTTCGAATGGATACTCGGTGGTATCGTAGGTGATTCCCTCTGCTTTTTCTGCCGGAATCATCTCTCTTACAGTGAATTTGAAGATCTTGCTGGATTCGTATTCATCCTCGGTTCCTGCCTTCTTCATATCACTGAGCCTGAACTCGTTCTGACCAAAATCGATGGAGCCGTCTGCGGCTGCTTTGATATTGGTTACTACAGGCTTACCTGCCTCATCCAGAACCTCGAAGAAGAATGCATCTGCTGCGGTCATATCACGGCCTTCCAGTCTCTTCTTTGCATCCAGGTTCAGTTTTACGCTGACATCATAGCTGTTGGTGAATGCGATCTTATCGGAATCTGCTGTATAGTCTGCGGTCAGTGCTCCGGTTGCCTGGTCATATTTCAGTTCAACCTTAACAGTCTTTACAGCTGCATCGTACTTCACGCCTTTTGCAGTGCCCTTCACCTCTTTGATCACGTAGGTAAAGGTTCTGCTCTCTTTCAGAGAACCGTCTGCATTTCTAAGGTCTTCCAGAGTGTAAACCAGATCGCCAAAGGAAATGCTGCCGTCTGCTGCGTTTTTGATCTCGGTTACAGGAGTCTCGCCTTTATAGGTCTTAGCAGGAGTTGTTCCGTCTTCCTCAAAGATCTTAAAGCTGAACTCGCCGGCCTTCATCTTGCGTCCGGTAAGGGTCTTTGTTCCGTCTACAGGAATTCTGGTTCCTGCTTTATAGGTATTGGTAAAGGCTGCACTGCTGATTCCATTTCCCCAGTGGAGATTGATCTTACCTGCATCTGCATCGTATTTTGCAACCAGGAGAAGTGCCTGCGGAGCCTCATCGTAAACGATGCTGCTGTTGCCTCCCTTCACCTCTTTTACAGTGTAGGTAAAGAATTTCTCATCCGCATAACCCCTGGATGCATCAGCTGGATCCTTCTGCATGTCTGCCAGGGTAATGGTGATCTTAAATGGAGTGGTGGTTGCTTTTCCGTCTGCTGCTTTGTAGAAGTGGATCTTACCATCTTTATCGTTGGTTCCCACACCAACCAGCTTGCCTTCTTTGTCTTTAATCTGGAAAGTGAACTCGTCATCCTCAAGGTCCTTATTTTTCAGCACCTTGGTTCCGGTGATGGTTGCGGATGCCTGAGTAATAAAGCTGTTTTCAAAATCAGGGGTCTCAGAGCCTGCGCCTAAAGCTGCGGTGAGCTCTCCGCTTACTTTGTCATAAGTAAGAAGTACTTTTACGGTGTATACGCTGTCGTCATAGGATACACCTTTTTCGCCCTCTGCAGGGATGATCTCACTTACTTTATAAGTGAACTCTTTGCTGTTCTTAATAGTTCCGTCTGCGTTCTTAAGATCAGCAAGGCTGTATTTCAGGAAACCGAAATCGATGGAGCCGTTCTGTTTGTTTGTGATCTGGTTCATGATTCCGCCGTTTACATTATAGGTGGTCACAGCAGAACCTGCCGCATCACAGATCGCAAAGAAGAATTCTCCGTCCTTCAGGTTACGTCCTGCAAAGGATTTTGTTCCTTCGATTCTGATCTTTGTGTTGGTATCAAAGGTATTCTTAAATTCTGCCGCGCTTACGTCTTTTCCGTTTAAGCTTACCTTTTTGCTGGTGTTCAGATGGCCTTTTCCGTCATCTGTTGCGGTCACTGTAATATCATAAACGTTATTATCATAGGTCACGATATACGGATTTCCGTTTCCTGTGGTGCCTTTCTTTGTTCCATCAGCCGGTACGGCCTCAGCAAGTTTGTAATAATAGGTTCCTGCCATTTTGTAGGAGATCTCAGGGAAGACGATGCTTCCGTCTGCTCTGTTCTTTGCACTGACAGGGTCACCGATCTTCTGTCCGTTTGCTTCTACCTGCTGGAGAGAGAAGGTGAATTCTTTATCCTTAAGGGTTCTCTCTGCCATGGACTTCTTTGCATCCAGAATGACAGAACCTTCGGTACGGTAGATGTTCTCAAAAGTGATGGCTGTGTTTTTCGGATCTGCTGTAGCTACTAAGCCATGGTTTCCGTCACTCTCTACGGTTACTGTTACTAGGATCTTTTTATTGTCATATTCCACACCGTCATAGATTGGTTTTCCGGCAGGGCTCATAACAGGTGCAGCGCCTGCTTTCTCATCCTCAGTAATCAGGTAGTAATAGGTGCCCGACTCCTCAAATGTGATTCTGCTGAACATGAAGTTGCCATCTTTATCGCATGGAACATTCCGTTCCTGATAGCCGCCGCCGATTACCTTGCCGCTCTTATCGCACTCCTGTAAGGAGAAGGTAAATTCGCCCGGGATCAGGGTTCTTCCGAATAATGTTTTCTTTCCGCCAAGGTCAAGCTCAGCAGGAGTGTTCTCCGTACTGTTTTCAAAGGACAGATCTGTGTCCTTGATTGATGTCAGTTTATCCACATCAATTCCACCAGCCAGATCATAAACATCTGTAGTCAGATCAGCCGCTTTGTACAGAGATTTATTTGCAACACGATACTTTATGTCTGCTCCGGACTGTACGCTTTCTACTACAACCTTCATATAGAAGACTTCTTTATCCAGGATATAACCTTTTACTGGTGTCTGATCCTCATACATACGATACCAGTGTGTACCTTCATCGCCCTGATCATAGAGCAATTTACCAAAATTCACATCTCCATTGCCTTCTGCTGTACCATTCGTAGTTGTTTTCACATTGTCCCATGGTTTGATAGCACCAGGTCTTTTCAGTTCATCAAGATAGAATGTGAATTTTCCGTATTCTTCAGCAGATGGTGCTATTCCATCTACAGTTTTCGTTAAATGCAGTTCCAGGTCAGTAGGAATCAAAGTTCCACCATTATATGGATACTGATGTCCTTCTGCGTTAGAGAAGAAATTATGACAGATAACACATCCGTTGTAGTTACCGCCTTCGATTCTTACATCTGCGTTTGGTGCAAGAATATGTCCTACCCAGTTCTGAGCTGGAACACTTACGGTACCAGATGCGTTTGGAAGGTTCCATACGATGCTGGTTCCTTCACTCTTTTCTTTTACGGATGGCTGAGAACCATTGAAACGGATTTCCGGCATTCTGCCACCATTTAAAATGGTAACAACAGTGCTTCCGCCAACATCTTCAGAACCGGTGAAGTTGATTCGGTAAATCTGGGAGATATCCGGGATCACAACACTGCTTCCGAATGGAATATCAATCATTCCTGTATCGTTGATGGTATAGCCATTGTTTGCCAGATAAGCAGTTCCACTTGTTACTACACTATATGCTCTTCCGAAATCGAAAAAGTTGTCAGAAATGTAAACCGGAACCGCGTTGTAGAAATTAACTCCATTGATTACTGCGATTCCGCCATCATTGATGTAACCGTTGGAAGCATTTACAGAACCAAGATAAAGTGGTCCGTTGGTCGTGGAGTTACGGGAGTTATAAGGTCCTTTGATGTTTGCCTTTCCTTTAATATAGGAAGGTGGCAGATCAGAACCATCTCCAAATCCGGAACCACTCAGGTTGTAATCTCCCTGAACGAGTACACCACCCATACAATGAATTGTCATTTCTGCGTCGCCAAAAGCAATTACGTTGTATCCACTTAACAGATTTGTAAGGGAATAGCTGTACGGGAAAGAATCATTACTGTTTGGAATTGGGGTCTTTCTTGGCGCAGCCCCAAACAGCATGAATCGGCTAAAATTTTCGACAGAAAACTCCGCACCAAGGATTTCTCCACTCTCGGCTGTTGCGAGGTCTTCAGCTACCATTTCAGCTACCAGTCCATCGTTTTCATTGAGATGGACAATGCTGTAGGTAAGCTCTGTCTCTTCATCTTTTTCTACCATTTCCAGTGCCTGCTCTGCTTCTTCGCTTTCTACTGGAGTCAGCTCTACAGGTGCCTGGTAGGTAACAGAGACGGATACTTCGCCACCATCTGGTTCTACTTCCACGCCATCCACTTCGAAGTGCATGTCGTAAGTGACATAACCAGTCATAATCAGTTCTTCATCCACAGTTCCTTCTACAAGGGCAATTTCTTCTTCTGTAGGAAGTACTTCTTCTACAACGAAGGTTGCACCTGCTGGCAGGATCTCAGGGGAAGAAAGGGTAGCTGTTACAGTCATGAATCCGTCTGTGAAAACGTATTCTGTCTGCTCATTTACGGGCTCCTTTTTCTCAAGAGCCTCTGCTCCTGCAAGTGTTACTTTGTAAGATGGGATCAGTTCTCCGTCTACAAAGAACAGTGCCTTCAGATCTTCTGCCTCTGTGATCTCATCATCGACCTTTACAGAAGCTGTGAATCTTACTTCACTCTGTGCTGCAATATCCTGATCCTTCCACATAATAGCGGAAGTGTAAGTATCACTGAGGGAAGGAGCTAATTTAAAGTATTCTTCCAGCTCCTCTCCCCCATAGAGAAAGGAAATGTCACTCAGCCAGGAAAGCTGATCGGTATGGGCTTTTTCAGAATCGTAGGTCAGGTCTTCCACCAGAACTACTTTTACGTCGATGTCTTCTGCGGCTGCAGTCTCAGAAAGGTTCTGTACTGCGATCTCAAAAGCCATGGATACTTCTTCGTCTTCATTTTTTGTAAGAGTCTCTTTTACAGATGCGCTGAGCTCGGCTTTTTCTGCCTCCTCTGCTTCCTCTGTTTCAGGAGTCTCTTCCTCTTCTGCTTCAGCTTCCTCAGGAATCTCTTCTTCGGATACTTCTTCTTCGGATACTTCTTCCTCAGTCTCTTCCTCAGCTGCTTCGGCCTCTTCGGTCTCAGGAACTTCGATCTCAGGAACTTCGATCTCCTCTGCTTCGGCTTCCTCAGGTTTCTCTTCCTCCGGAGCTTCTGCTTCTTCTGCTGCAGGTTCCTCTGCCTTCGGAGCCTCCTCCTGAACTACCGGTACTTCTTCGACCTGTACCTCAGGCTCTACTGCTGCCGGAGCGCTCTCCTCTACAGGGGCTTCTGCCTGTGGAGCTGCTTCCGGTTCTGCTTCTGTTTCCACGATCTCTGCTGCTACAGAAGGCTCTGCCATAAGCTCTTCTGCCAGTACCTGTACTCCTGAAGAGTTCAGAAGCATAGCACCACTTAAGCAAAACGCCAGAATACGTGATACCAGGTTATTTCTTCTTTTCATATAACGTTCCTCCTTACGATTCGATCTTTTTTTTCATCGTAGTCTGTTTCGTATTATATCTGTCATATAGACACTAAACAGTTATTAAAAAGTCACTAAACAGTCACTGTAATAAAAAAGTTTTCATCAGGACCTCCACCAGATCATCATCCACCAGTTTTCTGCCATCCTTAAAGAAAACTGCTGCTCTGCCGGTCCTTGGGTTGCTGTACTTATCCAGGACCTCTGCATCCCAGATCTCCGACATCCTCTTCTGTTTTTCCTCATCCAGCATAAGGTTGCGGCTCCAGTAGTCCAGATACTGTTTTTTCATTGTCGCTTCCGATCCCCGGCTGATCAGGTCCTGCCCGGTGTCATCAAGAGGTATCTCCCGGATATATCCGGTGATCAGGTCTTTTCTGCCGTACATGTCTCTTACCTTTTCATCCGTGGAAAAAAGGATCTGCCTTAAAATGCGGGAGTTTGTGTTTTTCTTAAAACAGCTGATTCCGCATTCATCCTCGCTCATGTTTTTTCCTCCTCTCCTCAAATCTGCATTTACTTGCATATCTTTAACTGATATAATTTTATCACTGCAAAATCTGCAGATTTGATATTTATTTCAGGAAAACAGCGGTTTATCCCCTCTTTTCCCCCATATCTCATATCAATAATGACATTTTATACATCCGGGAGCTGCAAATATGACATATCTGGAAATGGAAAAGAACTGTATTGACATTCTGCTCGCTTATCAGGAGCAGAATCATCTTTCGCAAAAGGAGCTGGCGCAGAAGCTGGAGCTTTCTGAAAACACCCTGGGCCGCATGCTGGCAGGAAAGACCCATGTTCTTGGGGATGCCCTTCTTCTTATGCACAATCTGAATAAAATGACCGGCAAAATGGCCTTTGAACTGGCAGGCACAGATGTTGCCTATTCCCAGCGCCTGCGCATTATTCAGAAGATCAACTCCCTGCCGGAGGAATATCTGGAATCCATAGAAAAAACCATCTTTGCCATCCAGAGGGACGATCAGGACAGTCTGAATTTCAGCCCATCCACCATCCAGGAGGCCATGGACCTGCTTCAGTCCCAGTATATTAAGATCCTGAAGGTGAATCTTACGCAGGACAGCTACGAGGTTGCCATCGTCCGCCCCGACGAATGGGAGGAGCGAAAGTCCATCACTTCCAATTCCAAGATTTCCAGCTGGTTTCATGATTTCGCGGAGAGCGATTACATGAACCCCGATGATTATGAGGACTTCACCATCTTCACCAACCTGAAAAATCTCCGTACCCATATCCGCCACACCCCGAATCTCCGCTTCAAATACCGGAGAAAAGTAAATCAGTCCTATCAGGATGTAGTCATGGACATCATCCGTGCCGACCAGCCGGATACCACAGATCAGATCGTTATGCTGTACATCCGTGTTGCGGAAACGCTTTATGAATAAGAGAAAATGAAACATCGGGGACAGGGACCTGGTCCATTTTGATTTCAAAATTGGACCAGGTTCCTGTCCCCGATGTTTCATTTTCTCTATAATATTCAGACAAACTCACTCCAGGTGTACTGCTTCATATATTCACCCGGATAGCGTCCGGAATTCTTTTTCTTCCATTCATAATAGTCACACTCGATCTGGTCTGTATTCAGTCCAAGGCCGGCTCTCTGTTTGCAGATGATATCGGCACATCCGTATTTTTCCAGTGTGTCAAAAAGATCTTTTCGAATCTTTTTATAGTAGGATTCGTGTCCCAGATCATCCTCCCAGAGATATGTGATCAGTTCCTGATTGGAACACACAGCGCCGCGGGCGTGAACCAGATATGCCAGCAGTTCCTTTGTTTTACTGCTGCCAAATTCTATTGGCGCACCATTTATGAAGGCTTCAAAGTAACCAAAGCACTGTACCCGCACCTTCTTTTCCACCTTGGTCTCTATTGGTCTTCGCAGGTGCTTCAGTTCCTCCTCGATCTGTGCCGCATCCACAGGCTTTGTCACATAACCGTTGCAGCGGACCTCCCGGAAGGCCTCTGAAATATAGTCATCATAGCTGGTACAGAAGATCACATTTAAGCCCGGATCTATTTTCATCAGCTCTTTGGCCAGCTCCAGGCCGTCCATACCTCTCATACGTATATCAAGAAATGCCACATCCACATCATTCTCAGAGGCAAAATCCAGCGCTTCCGATGCTTTTCGGAAGCTGTAAATGCTGGAAGTGGGTGCCGCCTCTTCTATGGCACTTACCAGTGCACCCAGCATCAGTTTTTCATCATCAACAGCCAGAATATTCATCCTGTCGCTCCTCCTCTCTGCCTGATTTCTTATTTATCGGCATTTAACTCATTTCCACTTTTGGGGATCTTAATAGAAACCAGTGTGCCTTCCCCAATTTTACTTTGAATCGTCATTTCTCCGTTTACCATGGCATCCAGGCTTTCCCGCACGTTCTGGATTCCTATGTGGCTTCTGCCATCCTGGATTTTCTGGTTCTGGTCAAATCCGTTTCCGTCATCCTGGATCTCTATCTCGTAGGCCTCCTCTGTCTCTCTGACACGAAGGATAACCTTCAGCATACCGTCTTCTTTTCCCATCATACCATGTTTGATGGCGTTCTCCACAATCGGCTGAATGGATAGGGGCGGAAGATAAAACTGAGTTGTTTCTATTTCTTCCTCATATTGGAGATCGTCCTCAAAACGCATCTGCTCCAGCCACACATAATTACGGATATGCTCCAGCTCGTTGGAAAAAGAGGTGAGGGAATGTTCGCTCATGGAATCCATATTTACACGAAGATATTTGGCAAAGCGGTGCACAGCATCTCTGGCCTCATCGGCATCGATCCTGCACAGCTGCTCTATACTTCCAAGACAGTTAAAAATAAAATGCGGTTTGATCTGGGATCTGGTGAGCTGATTTCTCTGCCATGCCAGCTCCGCATCCTTTTTGGCACTCTCAAGAACAAAGAGCTCCATCTCTCTGCCCTGTCTGATGTAGATATTTCCATAGATGACCATCAATGCTATGAAAGGGGAGAGAAAAAGAGATGGCGGCATACCTGTTACAAAATACCAGACGCTGACAACAAGCGGTACAATAGCGTAACTGAGGTAATCCATTTTTTTCCGCCATGTGATATCCTGCTTTATCGCCAGATAGCAGCCGCATCCCAGAATATAGAGGAAGGGGATAAAGCCGATGATACTTCCAAGCGGATTTCGGATATATACACCCAGCTCATCCACTCTGTAATAGAATCCGAAGTGGATATTCAGAAATTCAGCTGCAATAGCAATGGCTGTCATACATGTCAGGGATCGGAACAGTCCGCGGAGACGATCTTTGTCAATATTCAGGGATTCACACATAAATGTAATATACCAGTATGTGCTGAAGACCAGCAGGGAGTTGGATCCGATGTTGCAGATGTAATTCAGGGCTCTCATTTCCGGCAGTTTATCTACGGCCCATGTTCCCACCTCAAAAAACAGGACAAAGAAGGCCTGGATCGTAAGGCTCATAAAGCTGCCGCTGCTCATGGTCTTGCGCCCGCGCAGGCAGCTGTTCAGAATGATGATCAGTGCAAACATGCCAATCCAGTCAAAGGAAACGTTCACGATTTCCCTTACGCCCATCCTGTTCATGTCCAGCTTGTAGGTAAAGAAGACCGCTGCCAGAAGAAAAATGATCTCCAGCCAGAACCAGGTTCTATATTGTTTTATTTTTTTCTTTTCCAGTTTTTCCTCTGCCAAGATCTGTTCCTCCAGGATTTATTCGCGGTCTGATTATAACACATTTTTTCTCAGGCCACCAGAAAAGGGCCACTCCTGCACGGGGAATGGCCCTCAGGTTTTATTCTTCCGGTTTCACAGATGCTTCCAGATCTGCAATATAAAGGTCTTCCTCTTCCATCGCTTTATAGATTTGTGCTCTCGTATAATAGCTCTGGGATAAGTTATATCCGTTTTCGATACAGGCAGTCATATCTGCCAGCGCGTTTTCGTAATCCTCTTTGTCTGTATAGCAGGATGCTCTGTAGGTTCTGGCCTCATCTGCAAGTGGGGATTCCGCATCGATCAGTGCGGTCAGCTCCTCCAGTGCGCCGTCTGCATCTCCCTGACTCATAAGGCAGAGGGCAATGTTTCTGGTGCTCTCATCCTGATAGCTCTCTTTCTCACGGCTGGTCTTATAATTCTCAATAGCAGCCTCATAATCTTCTTTCATCATTTTGCAGACAGCCAGATTATAGTAGATTCCATCGTAATCCCATCCGGCCTCCAGACCTTCTGCAAATCCGGCTTCCGCCTCGTCATAGCTGCCTTTATTCAGCATACAGATAAGGCTGTTGTAGGATGCTGCCTGTGAGTAGTCCTCGTTCTCCATGCAGGAGGCAAAGTTCTCAATAGCTTTGTCATAAAGACCGATCTCCATCTGATAAAGAGCATTCTCAAAAGCAGCTTCTGTCTCGGTCACGCCGGTGGACTGGATGTAGGTTTCGTATGTCTCGGAGGCTTTGTCTGCATCTCCCATAAGCTCATAGATCTGAGCCAGAGTTCCGTCCATCTCCTGCTCACCGGTGAGCTCCATGTAAGTCTGAATGTTATCCACTGCTGCCTCATAGTCCATCTGGTCCAGAAGGATCTGGATCTTTACAAGATAGGCATCGGAAAGGTCTGCCTGATAGGCGATGGCCTGATCCAGAGCTTCTACAGCGGAATCGGTCTCACCGTTGATGGTGTCAATACAGCCCTTTTTCAGATAAAGATCTGCCAGCAGCTCCTCGCTGACGGTATCCTCATTGCAGTACGTAAAGCATGCATCCACATACTCCTCTGCCTTTTCATAATCACCTTTTGTGATATAGTTGGAAGCCAGTGTATAGTAGGCATCCAGCTTCTGGATCTCATCTGTATTCAGCTCTGCGTGGGTGGTGGTTCCTGCAAGTATCATTCCGGCCATAAGGGCTAACACGATTTTTTTCTTCATATTTAATAACCTCTTTTCTGCGTTCTCACATAGGGAATTTATTCCCGGTCCATTGTATTGCTTTATTATAATCCCCTTATGGTTACAAAACAGATACCAAACAGTCACTAAAACGACACTCTCTGACAAATTTTTTTAAACTACCAGTCTTTCCCGTGACAGAAAAAGCCCGCTCCCGTTTATTTCGGGAGCGGACCTTTCTTTGTTTCCTGGAATGTTTTTACTTATTCAGAAGTTTGGAAATGCTGAGTCTGAATTCTTTGTCAGGATGTGCTTCCTTAAATTCAGTAAACTCATCCATGGTGAGGATCACATAGCCTGCATAGCCATTGTTTCCGTTACCATTTCCGTCTTTATCCCAGCCGTTTTCAGTGTCAATAAAGATATCTATCTGGAGCTTATCATTCACATTGATCGGCTGCCATGTAAATGTGTCGTTTACAACACTGAGAAGGATCAGAGGGTATTCCTCACCTACACCCAGTTCCATCACATCAATTGCTCCGCCGATACCAAGATATTTTGTAAGATCCAGGGTCACTTTTGCAGGAAGTTTAGGCTTCTTATTCTTGCCAAACAATCCGCCCATAGCAAAGTTACGTGTTGCAAACCGGTCTTCCTTCATGAGATCCAGAAGGATTTTCTGTGCCGGATTCTTACCGGTCTGTTCCATGTAATTTCTGATCTTATATACATCCTTACTGCTGCCCTTCTCCGGAACCATATAATCAGAGTAGAATTTGTCATCATAGTAGAATGCTCCACCCCTCACATCTTTGGTTCCCAGTTCATTGAAGTCTGCCAGTTCATTGGATCTTGAGAGAATTTCCTGTGCCAGTTTTACCTGACCGGCAATGTCCTTAGGATCCAGTGCATTATATTTTGAGATCAGACTTGCCATAGTCTCTTTACTCAGATCAGGTGCCGGAGCAGGTTCCGGAGTTGGTGTTGGAACCGGTCTTGTGGAATGATTTACATTTACATCCGGATTCTTACTATCATCCACCTTCAGATTATTATTCCATTCCCTCTTGTCACTACCTAAAAGAGCACCATCTTTCACAGCCTTTCCGGTAATCTTCCACTTATCAAATCTCACGATTTCTGTCTTCAGCTTATCCTTGCTGCTGACAGCTGAGTTACGAATGGAAATATATGGCAGGGCACTTCCGGATAAAGTTCCGACACTGTTCGCATGTCCGTATAAGCCATCGGCATCTGCGTCTGTTTTAAAATTCATATTGCCGGATTTTTCTACAGAAGCTCTCAGAACCGCATCGGAGCTGTCGGATCTCCAGGCGAGATCCGCACCTTCTATACTGATCGTACTGGAGATGTCTGCTTTCGTATCAATGAATGCGTTTGCAGTTGCTTTCAAGCCGTCCTGATCAGATTCAGCATATGCATCATAGTTGACAGCACCCAGCTCAGCTTTTATGGAAGGACTGTAACCGAGAAGTGTGATCAGTTTTTCCGGATCCGGATTACCTGCGGCATTCGTTGTTCCCATAAGATTGATTCCTGACTTCAGTGTCAGAGAGTCCTTAACCCGTGCATCCGCTGTTCCGGCACCACTCTTCTGTTCGATCTCCGAATGGGATTTCAGACTGCCAAGACCTGTTGCTGCATGAAGACTGAATCCTGCATTCTCCAGAGAGGAGGCTTCCAGGTTCGCACCTTCATAAATATTGATATTGCTGGTATTTTTCACAGTAGTAGCTGCCTGTGCGGTCTTGCTTCCGCCCAGATCCATTGCATCCACATACACTCTGGTAGAAAGCTTATCGTTTTTACCGGCAGTGACATCAATGGAAAGAGCCTTCTCTGCCACAATGCTTGCCTTCTTCTCAATATCTGCTTTGACGTTTCTCTCTAACTTACTGGTTGTATAAACATCTCCGCCATCAAAGAGAGACTTGCTGTCAGAGGTTGTGGAGGTTGTAAGATCTGCTGCATTGTCATTGCTGATCTTAAAGCTTTCTGCATTCACCTTTGCATTTTCGCCTACCAGGAATCGCACATCGGAAACAGCCTCTGTTTTACCGGAGATCGAACCCACATTGATTCCTGACCAGGAACTTCCGCCTCCGGATACAGACTGTGCTTTTTCGTTGTCTACTGCATTCATAGTAACTGCGTTAGCCTTAACCGATGCGTTCTTATCCAATCCCAGAAGGGTATTATATTTACTGGTGGCATCAAGGGAACCGGATTTAATATTTACTAAGGAAACCTCTGTATTATTCTTCAGCTGAGATACAACAGAACCTTCATTCTTAGCCTGAATATCTACATTTCCTTTAGCCTCGATGCTGGTGCCTTCTCCGATCAGAGCCTGAACTTTCTGACTTCCGATCTTAGCATTTACATCAGCTGCATATACATCGAGTCCCTGGACTTTAGCCGGGCTGGCACCGGTTGCATTTACATTTGTATTTGCATTTGCGGATACTCTCACATCTTTTTCAGTCGTGATCTTTGTATTTGTAATATCAGCTTTCACTTTCTCTTCGCTGATGGCCTCGACTTTCGTAGAACCGCCGGATACCAGACCTACATTTGCATTCTTCTGGATCAGAGAAGCATCAGATCTTGTTCCGGTACTTTCAGCAATTACCTCTGCACTGACTGCTTTGATGGAATCTTTTCCGTTACCTTTGATCTCAGCAATGGCGCTTCCCTCTACAGTACTCTTGCTTCTGTTCAGAGCGCCGCTTGCCAGGCTAACCTTCACACCGCCTTTACCTGCTCCATCTTCAATGGCAGAATCAGCCTTCTGGTTGATATAAGTATCTTTCACAGAGATTCCCAGTTCCAGATCCATTATGTTCTCATTCTCCAGACGTGCAGTCTGATTTGTGCTGACTGCAGCCTCTGCAAAGTTGCCGATAAGATCCAGTGTGGAAGCCTTAAATACGGAAGGCGCTGCAATCTTAGCATTAGCAGTCACATCACCATTCACTGTCACTGCGACGCCCTGTGCACGTTTCTGTGCTGCCGCGTCGACCAGCTCGTTGTAAGCCCAAAGACCAGGTCTGTTATGTGCTGTTAACCATGCCTTCAGTTCTTTCTCTTCTTTATTATAGTTTGTCAGCTTATTGGCAAGCTCCTGTTTTGCCTTCTTTATATCCTCTGCGGCACTTCCGCCCACATTGCCCATCTGGTTCAGCTGTTCTTTCAGGAGCTTTATCGTTGCCTGCACTTTTGCGAGTCGCTGCTCCTTTTCATCAAATACTGCTTTCTTTTCCAGATACTCGTCGTATTTCTCCTGGATGGCATCCATTTCTTCCTGGCTTACATTATCCAGTCCATGGATCACGCCTGCATTTTTAACATACGCTGATGCGGTGGTATCTGCTGCTGCTTTTGCACTGTTGAATGCGATATCCACAGCTTTGATCTTAACACCGCCGCCGGAGGTCTGTGCATAAGCATCGGCCTTTGCAGTATAATCTGTCTTTACGGTCAGCTGGCGGGTGGTCAGTTCTGCATCCTTCTCCACTTCAACTTTTGCATTCAATCTGTCTTTGGAGATTGCGTTGGCAATCACAGCGCTTGCTCCAATGAAGCCGTCTTTTGTATTTTCAATGCGGGTAGCTACGGAAGCGTCTCCATTGTTGGTTACTGCAAGAGAGCCTGTGTTCAGATCCTTTGCATTGACCTGGGCGGAGGTATAGCTCTTTCCGATGGCCTCTGCCACGCTGACACTGCCGCCTACCACATTCTTGCCGGATAAGGTAAGGCTTGCCAGTACAGGTGCGGCACCATCTGCGGTCTTATCTCTGTTCATCTCCGCGTGGACATCTGTTCCGCCGTTTACTTTGAGCTTTCCTCCGGATATTGCAGCGATCTGCTCAGACTCATTCAGTGCAATAACTACAGATGCACTTACATCCTCTGCAGCTGCAGTAATATACTTCATAT
>JAGHUU010000176.1 GCA_018064695.1 Candidatus Blautia equi
AACAGAGGACGTCTGGAAGTACAGGCAGGTGTCATGAAGATGCAGGTCAAGATCGGGGATATCGCAGCTATTCTGGAAGATGAGATCCCTGAGGTCAAAAAAGGTGGAAGCAATAAGAAAGAGCGTGTACGCTCCAGTGACGATACCATTAAATCCGCTAACTTCCATCCGGAACTGGATCTAAGAGGTCAGATGACCGATGAAGGCGTGGATGAACTGGATAAGTATCTGGACGATGCATATCTGTCCGGAATCGAGCAGGTCCGCATCATCCATGGAAAAGGTACCGGAGCTATGCGTAATGCAGTCCACAATTACCTGAGAAAATGTAAGATCGTCAAGTCCTATCGCCTGGGTGTCTATGGCGAAGGAGACAGTGGCGTCACTGTCGTTGAACTGAAGAAATAATAAGTATAGAAGGAGGAGTCACTATGAATAACAAGACAAGAATCCTGATCGCTGATGATGACAGCAATATTGCTGAACTGATCTCTCTGTATCTGCTCAAGGAGGGCTACGATACCATGATCGCTTCCGACGGTAAGGAAGCACTGGAGAAATTCAAGACCTATGATCCCCATCTGATGATCCTGGATGTCATGATGCCTGAGCTGGATGGATATGGCGTATGCCGTGAGATCCGTCAGAATTCCACCACCCCGATCATTATGCTGACTGCCAAAGGAGAGACCTTTGATAAGGTACTTGGATTGGAACTGGGTGCAGATGATTACGTGGTCAAGCCCTTTGATACCAAGGAACTTGTAGCGCGCGTCAAGGCAGTCCTTCGCCGTATGGAAAAGCCTGAGGTAAACAGCAAAAAGATCAGCTATGAAGGAATCGTTGTCAATATCTCCAACTATTCTGTCTCCTATATGGGAGAGAATGTGGAAATGCCTCCCAAGGAGCTGGAACTCCTGTATTTCCTGGCATCTCATCCTAATCAGGTGTTTACCCGTGAACAGCTTCTGAATCAGATCTGGGGCTATGAGTACTATGGTGATACCAGAACCGTCGATGTCCATATCAAGCGTATCCGTGAGAAGCTTGGTGCTGAGGAAGATCATGTATCCTGGAGCATTAAAACGGTCTGGGGTGTAGGTTACAAATTTGAGAGTAAATGATCCGTCATCGGATAGATAATAATACGTATGAAACTATTTGAGCATCGCGCTCCGGAATCTGAATCGGAGAACGGGTCGGTCTCTTATCTGAAAAAACTTAGGGCGAACCTTTCACTGAAAACAAAGTTTGCCCTGATCTACGTGGGAATCCTGCTGGCGGTACTGTTCATTATCTCTATGGTCCTACCTTCTGTCCTGAATCGATATCTGATCGTGGGGAAACTGAAGGATCTGAATGATGTGAAAGAGATCGTTGCCCAGGTTCTGCAGGAAGAGGATTTCAGAGAGAGTCCTGAGAGCAAGAAAGTGCTGGCAGCAGCTGCCAATGCAGCGGATGTATGTGTATGGATCGCAACTCCGGTGGATGAACGTGCAGTGGAGATC
>JAGHUU010000101.1 GCA_018064695.1 Candidatus Blautia equi
GCTATATCGACGAAGCACAGTTCCAGGAAGCATTAAACGATGATGTCTACACCAGGATCCGTGCCGCCCAGGAATATACCGAAGCCACCACAAACAAGATCTACTCCTACTTTGAGGATGAGATGAACGACGAGGTAATCAACGACCTCATCAACATCAAGGGCTTCACCCGCACCCAGGCACAGAACCTGCTCTACAGCGGCGGTCTTAAGATCTACACCACTCAGGACCCTGCAATTCAGAAGATCCTGGATGAGGAATATGCAAACCCTGACAACTTCCCGGCCGATACCAAATTTTCTGTGGACTTTGCCCTCACGGTAAAAGATCCTGAAGGCAAGGAGGTAAACTACAGCAAGGAAATGATGAAGCTCTATTTCCTGAATGAGAATCCGGCCTTTGATCTCCTGTTTGCTTCCCCTGAGGAAGGTCAGGACTACGTGGACAGATACACCGCCAGCATTTTAGCGGACGGCAGCAAGGTAGTGGCTCAGCGCTGCAACTTTATTCCGCAGCCACAGTCTTCCATGTCCATCATTGACCAGCACACCGGTTATGTAAAAGCAGTTGTGGGCGGCCGCGGTACCAAGCACGCCAGCCTGACTCTGAACCGTGCTACCGACACCATGCGTCAGCCCGGTTCCACATTTAAGCTCCTCTCCACCTATGCACCTGCATTAAATGAGCTTGGCCTTTCCCTGGCAAGCACTTATGAAGATGAGCCATTTAATTATCCAAGCGGAGAACCTGTAAACAACGCAAGCCGTTCCTACGGCGGAACCACCACCATCCGTGCAGCCATCCAGAACTCCATCAACGTCGTAGCTGTTAAGTGTCTGATGGATGTAACTCCTAAGCTCGGTCTTAAGTATCTGGATGATTTCGGTTTCACCACTCTTGCACACGGAACAGAAGCCGATACCGATGCGTACGGCAATATCTATACTGACGAGAACCTTCCAACCGCACTTGGCGGTATTACACGAGGCGTCACAAACGTGGAGCTCTGTGCAGCGTATGCCACCATCGCAAACGAAGGCAGTTATATTAAACCGATCTACTACACCAAGATCCTGGATCACAACGGAAATGTCCTGATTGAAAAGACCTCCGTTAAGCGTACCGTATTAAGAAATACCACCGCATGGCTCCTCACCAACGCTATGCAGGATGTAGTAACCCAGGGTACCGGTACCGCATGTCAGCTTCCGAATATGCCTGTAGCAGGTAAGACAGGAACCACCGAGTCTTACAACGACCTCTGGTTCGTAGGCTACACCCCATATTATACCTGTGCAGTATGGTCCGGCTTTGATGACAACCAGAAGATCCCTCAGGATGCCAGAAACTTCCACAAGCATCTGTGGCAGAAGGTCATGAGCCGTATTCACGAGGATCTTCCGGAGAAAGAATTCACAATGCCTTCCGGCATCCGCATGATCAGCGTCTGCAGGGACAGCGGTCTTCTCCCATCCAACGGCTGTCACGAGATCACCGAGTATTTCGACGAGGGATACATCCCTACCGAGTACTGCTACGATCACTACTACGACTATTACGAAGAGTATTACGATGAGAGCAACTGGGAAAGCGTTTACACCCCACCGGAAGATATCTATTACGGCGATCAGTATTATGATCTGAATAATTATTATGATTATAATTATGATGCCGGCGCCAATATCGGTTACTACGAGGAAGACGTAACCTACGGCGAGGAATACTGGTAAACCAATCAATATCGTGATAAAAAACAAACCCCTGAAGCCAATGGCTTCAGGGGTTTTCTTATGCTTATGATAGAATCTTCGATCAGTCAAGTACCATACGTGCGGATCCGTAGATGCCGGCATCGTTTCCAAGGGTAGCAAGTACGATTGGGGTAGCTTTACATACAGTGAAAGCATATTTTTTGTAATACTGGGAGATGCAGTCTGTGAGGATGCTGCCTGCCTTGGATACACCGCCGCCGATTACTACTACATCAGGATCAAGAACTGCTGTGAAGGTTGCAATGGCACCGCCAAGAACATCACATACCTTGTTCATGATAAGAACTGCCATAGGATCGCGCTGTGCATAGGCATCCAGAACATCCTTGCAGGTGAGGCTCTCACCGAATGCTCTGAGGGAGCTTGGCTCCTCGCATGCAGCCAGCTCTTTTTTGGCTACGCGTACGATACCGGTTGCAGAGGTGTACTGCTCCAGGCATCCGCTGTTTCCGCAGTTGCATTTATCTGTCTCGTTATGGTTTACATTGGCATGTCCGATCTCGCCGCCTGCGCCGTGGCTTCCGGCAAGAATCTTGTTGTTGATGATGATACCGCCGCCTACGCCGGTTCCAAGGGTGAGCATAATGCTGTTTCTGCAGCCCTTTGCTGCGCCTGCCCAGGCTTCACCGAGAGCGGCTACGTTTGCGTCGTTTCCGGCTTTTGCAGGAAGACCGGTCAGGGTCTCCATCTCTTTTGCCACTGCTTTAAATCCCCAGCCGAGGTTTACTGCAACTGCACACTCGCCATCCTCATTGATTGGGCCAGGAATGCCGATGCCTACGCCGGCTACGTCGGATTTCTGAATGTTCTTCTCAGCGATCTTTGCTTCAATGGCTTTTGCTATATCAGGAAGGATCTCCTCGCCGTTGTTCTCTTTTCTGGTTGGGATCTCCCATTTGTCCAGAAGGGTTCCATCGGTCTGGAAAAGACCACATTTTACTGTAGTGCCACCCACATCAATTCCAAAACAATATAAGCTCATACCTTTATCCTCTCTCTATTACGGACCTTGAAGTCCGGAATTAACTGTTTCTCTTGCTGGCGATGTTCGCCTGTACACGCTTGTAAAGCTCCTCAGCGGCGTTGTATCCCATCTTCTTCTGACGGTGGTTGACAGCTGCTGTTTCTACAATAATAGCCAGGTTTCGGCCCGGACGAATTGGCAGGGAATGGCATACAACTTTTTTGCCCAGATATTCGGTATACTCCTCATGGAGTCTCAGGCGATCGTATTCCTTATCTCTGCTCCAGTCCTCAAGCTTGATGACCAGGTCAATGGAGCCTTCATCCTTAACACACTCTACGCCGTAGAGCATTTTTACATCAATGATACCGATACCGCGAAGCTCGATGAAATGCCTTGTGATATCCGGTGCGGATCCGACCAGTGTGGCATCACTGATTCTGCGGATCTCCACAACGTCGTCGCTGATCAGACGGTGACCGCGCTTGATAAGCTCCAGAGCAGCCTCGCTCTTACCGATTCCGCTTTCTCCGGTAATCAGGACACCTTCGCCGAAAACATCTACCAGAACGCCGTGAATGGAAATGCACGGTGCCAGCTGTACGCCCAGCCAGCGGATGATCTCCGCCATAAGACTGGAGGTGGT
>JAGHUU010000070.1 GCA_018064695.1 Candidatus Blautia equi
TCCACCGGAAACCTTGGCATCAGTATCGGCAGAACCGCGGCCCGCATGGGCTTTAAAGTCATCGTACACATGTCCTGCGACGCCAAGGACTGGAAGAAGGACCTTCTTCGCAGCGAGGGCGTGACTGTAAGGGAATATGACGGCGATTACAGTGAAGCTGTGGCCAGAGGAAGAGCGGAATCCGCAGAAGATGAGAAGAGCTTCTTCATCGACGATGAGAATTCCGAGGATCTGTTCTTTGGATATTCCACAGCTGCCATGAGAGTGCATGTGCAGTTATATAAAGCCGGTATCACAATCGATAAAAACCATCCGCTGTTTGTCTACCTTCCATGCGGTGTGGGCGGTGCGCCGGGCGGAATCACCTTTGGCATGCACCAGATGTTTGGACCTTATGTACACTGCTTCTTTGCAGAACCTGTGGAGGCTCCATGTATGACCCTTGGTATGGCCAGCGGAAAATATAATGAGATCTGTGTGCAGGATATCGGCCTTACCGGAAAAACCATCGCAGATGGTCTGGCAGTGGGAAGACCATCCGGATTTGTATGCGAGAGAATGAGACCAATGATGGCAGGTGCTTTCACTGTGACGGATGAACACCTTCTGGAATATCAGAAGGTCATGAAGGAACAGGAGGAGATCTTCCTGGAGCCATCCGCCTGCGCAGGCTTTAAAGGCGCAGCGGATATCACCCGCGGCGACAATGCCTGGGAGACTTATATCAGAGAGCACCATCTGGAGGATAAAATGGAAAACGCCATCCATCTGGTATGGGCCACCGGCGGCGGTCTTATGGAAAAACTGGGTGAGAACTGAGTCCCGCCTTTACTGAATCACTGAATTGGAGAGACATATTATATATGAAGAATGAAAACTTGCTTGGACGGAAGGAGTTTGTGATCCTGGCCACCAAGCTGGCATTTCCGATCATGGTGCAGAACCTCATCAGCACATTGGTGAGCTCTGCGGATACCATTATGCTGGGATATGTCAGCCAGACAGCCATGTCCGCCTCCTCTCTGGCCAACCAGTATACCTTTGTGCTGTACTGCTTTTACTTTGGCATGACAGCATCCACCTCGGTGCTCTGTGCGCAGTATTGGGGGAAGGAAGATAAGAAGACCGTGGAGAAGATCATTGGTGTGGCCACCAAGCTCTCCATCTTGATATCGGCGCTGTTCTTTATTGTTTCCTTCTTCTTCCCGCGTTATATTATGGTTCTGCTCACAAACAGCGAGGAGACCATCACCATCGGTATGCAGTACCTGAGAGTGATCTCCTTCTCCTTTGTATTCATGGGATTTTCCCAGATCTTTGTGAGCGCGCTTCGAAGTGTGGGAAAAGTGGTATTCCCATCCGTGACCTATGTGGTTTCCCTGCTGGTGAATGTGACTCTGAATGCCACCTTTATCTTTGGCCTCTTTGGTATGCCAAAGCTTGGCGTTGTGGGTGTTGCCCTTGGTACTGTCATCGCCCGTGTTGTGGAAGCCGTTATGTGCCTTGTGTACTCCGGAGTTGCGGGGGAGATCCGCTTCCGTGTGAAGTACCTGCTGGAAAAAGGCGGCGTGCTGCTGACAGATTTTATCAGGATCGGTCTGCCATCTGTTGTGAATGATGCGGTGTGGGGACTTGCAACTGCTGTTTTTGCGGCGATTCTGGGACACATCGGTGACGATATGGTTGCTGCCAACGCCGTAGCCGTGATGGTTGTCAATGTGGGAGCCATCGCATGCCGTGGTTTTGCCAACGCTACCACCATCATTGTGAGTCAGGAGCTTGGCGCGAACCATATGGAAGCCGCAAAGGACTATTCCGGCCGTATGATCCGCCTGACCATCTATGTGAGTCTGATCGGATGCGGTGTGATGATGCTCATCAGACCGTTTATTGTATCTTTCTATGCGGATAAACTGACGGACACAGCTCTGCACTATCTTGGAATTATTATGATCATGACCACCTGGCGACTGGTGGGAGAGGGCATCAATACCTGCCTGATCTGCGGCTGCTTCCGCGGCGGCGGTGATACCAGATACGGCATGATCCTGGACGGCGTTTATATGTGGTTCGTATGGGTGCCGATCATGGCTGTGGCAGCCTTTGTGCTGAAACTGCCTCCGCTCTGGGTATATTTCATCATGACCATGGATGAGTTTGGCAAGATGCCGGTGGTTTTTGTCCACTACTTCAAATTCCAGTGGATGAAGAATATCACCAGAGAGGCTTCTGAACTGGAATAGATTTCAGAACAATAAAAAACGCGGCAGCCTGTTGAAGGCCGCCGCGTTTTTGCTTTTCTTAGGATCAGCTGGATATGACTTTTTTCCACACCACCCTGAGGCAGATGATATGCAGGAGCAGTGTGAGTGTCCAGCTTACCGGGTAGGTATAATAGAGGGACTGGATATTGTGGAAGCGTTCCATGCGGAAAAAGGTGAAGATCCACACAATACGAATTCCAATGACACCGGCTAAGGTGACCACGGTTGGCATGATGGCGAAGCCCAGACCACGAAGGGAACCGCCCATAACATCCATCATACCGCAGAGAAAATGCAGGGAACACATGATGGCAAGACGGATCATACCGATCTTTATGACTTCCGGGCTGGTGGTGTAAAGTCCAAGGAAGAAGTTGTGGAAGAGTAAAATGGTGTTTCCGATCACAAAGCCAAAGGCAAATACCGAGATCTGCAGGTCAACGATAACTCTGAGAAGACGGTCATATTTCTTAGCACCATGGTTCTGTGCCACAAAGGAGACGGCGGTCTGCTGGATGGAGTTCATGGCCATCCAGGTGAAGCCCTCCAGAGAGCTTGCAGCTGCATTTCCCGCCACAGTGACGGAACCAAAGGAGTTGATGGAGGACTGAATAATAAAGTTGGAGCCCGTGAAGATCATACCCTGGAGACCTGCAGGAAATCCGATGCGGATGATATCCCAGCAGCAGCCTAAATTCAGACGCAGTCTGCGCAGGTCCAGATGGGCAATGCTGGTCTCCTGGATCATACAGCGGATCAGCATGCCGCAGGAGATGAACTGGGAAATAATGGTGGCCAGTGCAACACCCATCACACTCATGTGGAAGATGATGACAAAGATCAGGTTCAGGATCACATTGATGATGCCGGATAAGGTCAGGAAATACAGCGGACGCCTGGTGTCTCCGATGGAGCGGAGGATGGCGGCGCCGAAGTTATAGAGCATCATGGCTGTCATGCCAATGAAATATACCCGGAGGTAAATAGCAGCCAGGTCGATCACATCCTCCGGAGAAGACATGATCTGCAGCAGCCATCTGGCGCTGAAAATTCCAACAAAGGTCAGGAGAATGCCGCTTAAGAGCGCCAGACACATGGAGGTGTGCACCACTTCAGATGCCTGCTTATCCTGTCTGGAGGCATAGTAGCGGGAGACCAGAACGTTGGAGCCGATGGAGAGACCCATAAAGAGGGTGGTGAGGAGATTGATCAGCGCACCTGTGGAGCCAACGGCTGCCAGAGCTGTATCACCCGCAAAGCGTCCCACAACAATGGTATCCGCTGTGTTAAAGAGAAGCTGCAAAAGAGAGGATGCCATGAGCGGCAGCGCAAAAGAAAAGATCCTTGGCAGGATCGGTCCGCTGGTGAGATCCATCTCATAAGATTTTTTTGCCATAAATCTACCTTCTTTCTGACATGAAATGGCAAAAGAAAAAAGAACTCATCGCCCAATGCGGGCAGGATACTCCCATCTCCCTGATGCACAGGGTTGCCGCATGGAGAAGCGCTAAGCTCTTTCAATATAAAAGTCAATTGATACAATACTACAGCTCCGAAGGTGTGTCAAGCGAATAAAAGGTCTTGACTTTTGGAAGAATATAAGATATATTCTCTGTTAGGAACAATTCCTATTAAGGAGGCAATATGGAGAGACGAAATACGATCCAGCGCGAACTGGTTCTGCAGGCTGTCCGGACCCTTAAGCGCCATGTGACGGCAGAGGAGATCTTTGAATTTCTTCACCAGCAGCATCCGTACATCGGAAAAGGAACAGTCTATCGTAATCTTAACATCCTTGCCTCTGAGGGCGAGATCAGAAAAGTCGAGATTTCCGATGGACCTGACCGCTTTGATTTCACATTGAAAGAGCATTATCATGTGGAATGCATCTGCTGCCACGACGTTTCTGACGTGGATCTGGAAGCTCTTCCGGATCTGATCCCCCGTATTCACGATCATCATGGTATGAAATTTATGGGATACGATATCTTATTTAAAGGATTATGCGAATCCTGCCAGAGGGAAGCAGAGCTGAGAGAAGCTGTAGCAGATGACTAAAATGTATTAATCAAATTTATATTAATCGGAGGAAAAAAATATGGCAAAATGGGTATGTCCTGTATGTGGTTACGTTCATGAGGGAGATGAGGCTCCTGAGAGATGTCCTGTATGTAAGGTTCCTGGAACAAAATTCACAAAAGTTGAGGGCGAGCTTAAGCTTGCTGCTGAGCATGAGTTCGGCGTATACGCAGCTGCTGTTAAGAACAACGAGAACATCAGCGCAGAAGACAAAGCATATATCTTTGAGCAGTTAATGGCAAACTTCACCGGCGAGTGCTCCGAGGTTGGTATGTATCTCTGCATGGCAAGAATCGCTCATCGTGAGGGTCTTCCTGAGGTAGGCTTATACTGGGAGAAAGCAGCTTTTGAGGAGGCTGAGCATGCAGCTAAATTTGCAGAGCTTCTCGGTTCCGAGTTAGAGCCCAAAATGACCGCTTCCACCAAGGCTAACCTTGCATGGCGTGTTGACTGCGAGTTCGGTGCTACCCAGGGTAAAGCTGATCTTGCAGAGTGCTGCAGAAAGAATGGTCTTGATGCAATTGCTGATACCGTTATGGAGATGGCACGCGACGAGGCTCGTCACGGAAAAGCACTGAAAGGCATGCTTGACAGATACTTTAAATAATCATTATAATAGTAAAGCAGTATAGTGAGTGTTTTGGGGAAGCAGACTTCTGCTTCCCCTTTTTGCAGTATGTAGTACAGAGTCCATTGCTCTATAAATGATGGAATACCAAAGCGCGTTGGGCTTATACGGCTCCGGCGCGTTTTTTTATATAGTTTTGGGTAAGATTATTTAGAAGACAGGAGGAAAGGATTATGAAGAAATGTGATCTGCATTGTCACTCTGTTTTTTCGGATGGAAGAAGGACTCCGGAGGAGCTGATCGATCTGGCCTGTGCGGCAGACCTTGGCGCCATTGCCCTGACAGACCATAATACTATGGAAGGAACAGAGCGATTTCTGAAATCTGCGGAGGGAAGAATTCAGGCAGTGGCCGGATGCGAGATCTCCACGGAGGCATACGGGCAGGAGCTGCATCTTGTCGGGCTTTTCTGGAATCCTGAAAAAGTGGAACTGGTTCAGCAGAAGCTAAGAGAGCAGATCCTTCGTAAGGAGGAGAGCAACCGAAGGACCATAGAGCGCCTGGCAGAAGCAGGATATGATCTTTCTTATGAGGAATTTTTAGCCTTATCCGGCGAAGGCTCCTTAAACCGTGTACATATCGCCAGATATCTTATGAGTAAGGGAATCATCAAAGATGTGGAGGAAGGCTTTGCCAACCTGCTGTCAAAAAAAGGCGGATACTATCAGGAGGCAGAAAAACTGGATTTCTTTGAGATGCTCTCCGTGATCACAGAGGCCGGCGGCGTTTCCGTGTGGGCGCATCCGCTGCACCGCCTTGACCGCGACACCTGCCTGCGCATTCTTGGAAAGGCCAAAGCCTGCGGCCTGGACGGCGCGGAAGCCTATTATTCCACCTACACTCCGGAGGATACCGCCTTCATGCTTGAGCAGTGCAAAAAGTACAGCTTACTGATTAGCGGCGGCAGCGATTTCCACGGCGAAAACAAACCGGGCTTATATCTTGGTGTTGGATACGGGGATCTGGTTGTGCCATATGAGTGCTACGAAAAACTGGAAGAGCGGGCACGTGAGAAAGCAAAAAACTGCTGATAGACAGAGAAATAGCTGGTAGGGGAGCTACCAGCTATTTCGAGGGGAGTATAAATAATTAAATAAGGGGTTATGT
>JAGHUU010000263.1 GCA_018064695.1 Candidatus Blautia equi
CCTTGGCTCCGCCCTGCAGACCGTCAGAAAAGCAGTGCACGATGGCCTGATCGGAGAAGTCACCGGATTCCAGGCTTATGCCACCCGCGATCTGAACTTCCTGGCAAGCCTCTTCAAATTCCTTCGCATGCCTGGCGGCGGTATCTGCTATGACTACGGCGTATACTATCTGACTGCCCTGGTAAGCACATTGGGACCTGTGGACAGAGTAGCAGCAGTGGTGCAGAATAAGGCGGAAAAACGAATCAACACCGTTCCGGACAGCCCGGAATTCGGTCAGAAATTTGATTATCTGAACGAGAGCATGGTTCACGCAGTGATGCAGCTGAAGAGCGGCGTAGCCGGAACCTTTGCATTAAACGGCGATGCCAACTTAAACGATCTTGCTTACTTCCATATTTTCGGCACCAAAGGAACTCTGAAACTCACCGATCCAAACGGCTTCGGCGGTGATGTGGTTTACGTGCCAAATCCACTCACCGGCGAAAAAGAGCGCGTGCTTGAGAACACTTTTGCATACTCCGAAAACAGCCGCGGCGTGGGCGCTTCCGAGATGGCGGATGCCATTTTAACAGGCAGAAAGAACCGTGCGGCTAAAGAGATGGCCTTCCATGTGCTGGATACCATCGATAAGATCATGAAGAGCAGCGAGAGCGGCGCCTTTGAAAAGGTGGAGAGCACCTTTACACTGCCGGACCCATTCACCGACGGCAGAAAGCTGATGGAGAAATAAGTCTATGCTGGATGAATTTATCAGACAGGCAGGGGATTTTATCTTTATGGATGACGAGCCGGAAAAAGCAGATGTGATCTTCCTCCCCGGAAACGGATATCCCCAGATGGCGGAGAGAGCAGCAGAACTCTACAAAGCCGGATATGCCCCATATATCATTCCAAGCGGAAAATACAGCATCACACTTGGACATTTCATAGGCGTGCTGGCCCATGAGGACAGATATCCCGGCCCATATGAGACCGAAGCGGATTTCTTATCAGATGTTCTGCAGCGGAACGGTGTTCCAAAAGAAGCCATCCTTCCGGAGCGCGAAGCCACCTACACTTACGAAAACGCTCTCAAAACCAAAGAGATTCTGGATGCAAAGGGCATTACAGTCAATAAGGCCATCTTATGCTGCAAGACCCACCACGCCAGAAGAGCGTACATGTATTATCAGACAGTATTTCCGGAGGCAAAAATTTTAGTGTGCCCTGCGGATGCGGACGGCATCACGCGCACAAACTGGACAGAATCCAACGAAGGCATCGACGCCGTCACCGGTGAGATCACCCGCGTGATCCGCCAGTTTTCACTGATGATGAAATAACAAAAAAACCTTCTTACAGCACAATAAAAACTGTAAGAAGGTATTTATAATTTATTCTTCTGTTTCCTCTTTCTTCTCCGGCAGAACAACACGAACCAGCTCAATACGGTTCTTTTCTACCTGCTCCACCTGAAGTTTGATCTCATCGATCACAAGCGTCTCGCCCTCAGACGGCAGGGTGTCCAGCTGCTCAATGATGAAACCACCTGTAGAATCATATTCCTCAGATACCAGCTGAATATCCAGCTTCTCATTAATATCATCCAGATTAGCAGAACCAAGGATCAGATACTCGCGCTCCGGAATGATCTCGCGGATCTCTTCCTCCTCATCCACGTCGTACTCGTCGCGGATCTCGCCAACGATCTCCTCCAGAAGGTCCTCCAGTGTAACAAGACCGGCGGTGCTTCCATATTCATCCAGCACGATGGCCAGATTCACAGCGGCTTTTCGCATCTCCAGCAGCAGATCTGCGGTGGCCTTATGCTCGTAAGTAAAGTACGGCTCACGCAAAATAGTGCGGATGGAGAATTCCTGATCTTCCGGGAGAAGGATCAGGTCCTTCATATTAATGATACCGATCACATTATCTGTATTATCCTCGTAGACCGGGAAGCGGGTGTGCATATCCTGACGGAAGATCTCCAGCAGCTCCTCGCGGGTGCTGTCCACGCTGATAAATGTCATATCGATGCGGGGCACCATGACTTCCCTCGCGGTGGAATCACCGAAGTCAAACACGTTATTGATCATCTCTTTTTCTTCGCTCTCAATAACGCCGTTTTCCTCACTCTCGTTCACCAGGGTACGAAGCTCCTGTTCTGTCATGGCATCCGGCTTGGCGTTTGGATCCACATGGAGAAGCAGCATTACAAGCTCCGCCAGCTTTCCAACCAGAAAGATCACCGGTGTGAGCACTACCATAAGGGTATAGATCACGTTTACATAAGCAAGAGCCAGCTTATCGGCATGGAGAGTAGCCAGCGTTTTTGGGGTGATCTCTCCAAAGATCAGAACCAGTATGGTAAGAATACCGGTGGCGGCACCAACATACACATTTCCCCACAGCTGAATAGTGAGGGCAGTGGTGAGGGCTGACACAGCCATATTTACCACGTTGTTTCCAATAAGAATGGTACTCAGCATCTTGGAAGAATCAGAAATGATCTTCTCTAAAAGAATTGCACGTTTATCGCCTTCCTCCGCCAGCGACTGGATGCGGATCCTGTTCACCGCGGTCATGGCCGTCTCGGCAGAAGAGAAGAATGCTGAAAGCATCAGCAACAGCAGGATGCATAAAATCTGTATAGGGACACTACTGTCCAAAGCAGTTCACTCCTTTTTAATAAAAAATCACAGACTGAAATATACCTGATTTTCCTGCAAAATGCAAGGGATTCCTTTGGAATTCCACACGGAAAGAAGACATAAACAGGACATGGAGCGGCGGTAAATAAACTATGTATCTGAATAAAATAATACTTTCAAAATAAAAAGATATATGATATACTCTCATGAGAAAATTAAAATAAGGAGGAATATTGTGATGACACATGTAAAGACCTTAAATACAAAGAATCTTCAGAACACTGTAAAAAAAGGCGGATGCGGCGAGTGCCAGACTTCCTGCCAGTCTGCATGTAAGACTTCCTGTACAGTAGGAAACCAGAGCTGCGAGAACAAATAATTTCGCCCTCACACCTATACAGGACAGGTTCAGAAGTCTTTTTTTAAGATGACTGCTAAGCAGCGGCTAAAACCGCTGCTTATTGTTAGTTATCAGAATTTAGACGATTAGAAAGGAACTATGAGAAAGATGAGTCTGATTCATCGCTATCAGAGTAATGGATATAATATCGTTCTGGATATCAACAGCGGCAGCGTTCATCTTGTGGATGAAGTTACATACGAAGTCCTTCCATATATGGAAGAGGAGCTTCCTGTGGAGGAGATCATCAGCAAGCTTGGCGACCGTTATCCGGAGAAAGATATCCGCACTTCCTATGAGGAGTGCACACAGCTGATTCAGGAGAAGATGCTGTTTACAAAAGACCTCTATGAGGAAGTAATCGATCAGTTTACCGAGAACCGCCAGACCGTGGTTAAGGCTATGTGCCTGCACATCGCTCACGACTGCAACCTTGCATGTAAATATTGCTTTGCAGAGGAAGGCGAGTATCACGGAAGAAGAGCCCTTATGTCCTTTGAGGTAGGCAAAAAAGCTCTTGATTTTCTGATTGCCAACTCCGGATCCCGCAAAAATCTGGAGGTTGACTTCTTTGGCGGCGAGCCTCTTATGAACTGGCAGGTCGTAAAAGACCTTGTTGCATACGGAAGAGAGCAGGAAAAGCTTCACAATAAGCAGTTCCGTTTTACCCTGACCACCAACGGAGTACTCCTGAATGACGAGATCATGGAATTCTGCAATAAGGAAATGGGCAATGTGGTACTCAGCGTAGACGGACGAAAAGAGATCCACGATCTCATGCGTCCATTCCGCAGAGGCGACGGAAGCTATGACCTGATCATGCCGAAATTCTGGAAATTTGCAGAGTCCAGAAATCAGGATAAGTATTATGTAAGAGGTACCTTTACCCACAATAATCTTGATTTCTCCAACGACGTTCTTCATCTGGCAGACCTTGGCTACAAACAGATCTCTGTTGAGCCTGTAGTAGCTGCCGACACAGAAGATTATGCGATCCGCGAGGAGGACATCCCACAGATTCTGGAACAGTACGATATCCTTGCAAAAGAGATGATCAAGCGCGAGAAGGAAGGCCGCGGCTTCAACTTCTTCCACTTCATGATCGACCTCACCGGCGGTCCTTGTGTTTATAAGCGACTCTCCGGCTGCGGCTCAGGTACAGAATATCTGGCTGTAACCCCATGGGGCGACTTATATCCATGCCACCAGTTCGTAGGCGAGGAAGAGTACCTGATGGGAAATGTGGATGAGGGAATCGTAAGACCTGAGATCCGCAAGGCATT
This sequence comes from Candidatus Blautia equi, assembly GCA_018064695.1. Classification (GTDB taxonomy): domain Bacteria; phylum Bacillota; class Clostridia; order Lachnospirales; family Lachnospiraceae; genus Blautia_A; species Blautia_A equi. The sequence continues at coordinate 4,317 of JAGHUU010000263.1, forward strand.
CTCCAAATGCAATGTCTACACAAAACCGGGCTGTAAAGACTGCTTTGCCAGATTCTACTGCAGCGGCGGATGCGCAGCCAACGCATATCATTTCCAGAATGATATCTGCGGAACCTATGAAATCGGATGCAAGCTCCAGAGAAAACGTGTGGAGTGTGCTATCATGATAAAAGCCGCATTAGCGGAATAAGAAATAAAGAAGGGAAATGAACCATGAAAAAGAACAGAGGCATTATCGCATTGCTGTTAACAGTGATCGTGACTGTATTTTTCGCTTACACCGTAGGCTTCGGTCTCGGCGAGTCCAAGAGCGGCTCCATGAAAAATATCAACCTCGGTCTTGACCTGTCCGGTGGTGTAAGTATTACTTACCAGGCAGTTGACAGCAACCCAAGCAGCGCAGAGATGTCTGATACCATCTACAAGCTGCAGAAACGTGTTGAGCAGTACAGCACAGAGGCTCAGGTATATCAGGAAGGTATGGATCGTATCAACGTAGAAATTCCTGGTGTAACCGATGCCAACGCAATCCTTGCAGAACTTGGAAAACCAGGTTCCCTCTGCTTCGTAGAGAAAGCAGACAAAGACGGCAACTCCAACTTTGAGTATGACGCATCCGTAGGCGCTTATGTACTCAGCAGATCTCTTGACGAGATCCGTGCTGCAGGCAGCGTAGTTCTTGAGGGATCTGACGTAGCAAACGCAGAGGGCGGCGCTATCCAGAACCAGACCACCGGCGGAAGACAGTACGTAGTAAGTCTTGACCTTACCGATGAGGGCTCCAAGAAATTCGCAGAAGGCACCACAAACAACGTTGGAAAACAGATCGCTATCGTTTACGATAACGGAATCCTCAGCGCTCCAAACGTAAATGAGCCTATTACCGCAGGTAAAGCTCAGATCACCGGTATGGAGGATATCGAGAGAGCACAGAACCTTGCTTCCTTTATCCGTATCGGTTCCCTTGGACTTGAGCTTGAAGAGCTCCGTTCCAGCGTAGTAGCTGCACAGCTCGGTGTAGATGCTATCGCAACCAGCTTAAAAGCAGGTATCATCGGTCTGATCCTTGTGATCCTCTTTATGATCGCAGCTTACAGACTGCCAGGTCTTGTTGCAGGTCTTTCCCTGATCCTGTATACAGAGCTGATCCTTCTTACCCTGAACGCATTTGAGATCACCCTGACCCTGCCTGGTATCGCAGGTATCATCCTTGGTATCGGTATGGCGGTTGACGCAAACGTTATTATTTACGCACGTATCCGTGAGGAGATCGCAGCAGGCGTATCCGTACGCAACGCGATCCGCACCGGTTTCCAGAAAGCATTCTCCGCAGTCTTCGATGGCAACGTAACCACCCTGATCGCTGCATTCGTGCTTATGTGGCTTGGCTCCGGTAGTGTTAAGGGCTTTGCTTACACCCTGGCACTTGGTAATATCTTCTCTATGTTCACCGCTCTGGTTATCTCCAGACTGATCATGAACGCACTCTATGCTATCGGTTTCCGTGATGAGAAATACTATGGCCGTGCAAAACAATCAATGTGATCAGCTTTGTAGAGAAGAGAAAAACCTTCTTCATTATTTCTTTAGTACTTGTTCTTCTTGCACCACTTGGCATGATCGCTAACGGCGCAGCAGGCAAAGGCGCAATGAACTACAGCCTTGAGTTCTCCGGCGGTACTTCCACCAACGTAACCTTCAACGAGGACATGACCATCGAGCAGATCGATGCCGACGTAGTTCCTGTAGTAGAGGGAATCACCGGTGACGGTAACGTACAGTCCACCAAGGTAGTAGGTACCAATCAGGTTGTTATTAAGACCAGATCCCTTTCTCTTGATGAGAGAGAAGCTCTGAACCAGGCACTGGTTGAGAAATTCGGCGTTGATGAAGATCTCATCTCCGCAGAGAGCATTTCCGCAACCATCTCCGGCGAGATGAGAAAAGATGCGATCGTCGCAGTTATCGTAGCTACTATCTGTATGCTGCTTTAAATCTGGTTCCGTTTCAACGATATCCGTTTTGCAAGCAGTGCTGTACTTGCACTCCTTCATGACGTACTCGTTGTACTTGCATTCTATGCAATCGCACGTGTATCCGTTGGTAACACCTTCATTGCATGTATGCTGACCATCGTAGGTTACTCCATCAACGCGACCATCGTCATCTTCGACCGTATTCGTGAGAAACTTCACGGCGCACGTTATGTAGAGGAGCTGGAGCAGCTTGTTAACGAGAGTATCACTTCTACATTAACCAGAAGTATTTATACTTCCCTGACTACCTTCATCATGGTAACCGTACTCTACATCATGGGTGTATCTTCCATCCGTGAGTTCGCATTACCTCTTATGGTAGGTATCCTTTGCGGCGGATATTCTTCCGTATGTATCACCGGTGCACTCTGGCTGGTACTGAGACAGAAATTCACTCCAAAGAACGGTGTTGCAATCACCAGAAAACCTGGCACAGGAAAATCCAAAAAGAACAAAAACAAAGCACAGGTTTAATCTGAAAAAAACAGGATAAGAATTACATCCCGGACGGTCTTACTGTCCGGGATATTCTTATATGTGAGCATTTTTAATTTGCTGTCCTAAAAAGTACTGACATATAAGAATATCAGGATAAATCAGGAGAAGAACATGGAAAAATGGGTAGTATCCGCCAAGCGGGCGGATTTTCAGAAAATCGCACAGCGCTTTGGCATCGATCCGGTCACGGCCAGACTGATCCGAAACCGCGAGGTGGTCACAGAGGAGGAGATCAACCTGTACCTGTACGGTACCATTCAGGATCTGCCATCCCCGTGGCTCTTAAAAGATATGAAAAAAGCGGTGGATATCCTGGAGAGAAAGATTCAGGACAACAAATCCATTCGTATTATTGGCGACTATGATATCGACGGCGTCACAGCCACCTGCATTCTGCTGAAGGGATTCCGACGTCTTGGCGCAAGGGTAGACACTTACATTCCGGATCGTATTGCGGATGGTTACGGCCTGCATATGCCCCTTATAGAGAAAGCTGACCAGAACGGAATCGATACCATTGTGACCTGCGACAACGGCATTGCTGCCATAAAAGAGATCGAAGAAGCCAAGAGACGCGGCATGACAGTCATCGTCACAGACCATCACGAGATCCCGTTTGAGGATAAGGATGATATCAGAGAGTACCATATCCCTGCGGCAGATGCAGTTATTAACGCCAAACAGCTGGACTGCACCTACCCATACAAAAACATCTGCGGCGCGGTAGCGGCATGGAAACTGATCTGCGCCCTTTATGAAAGATTCGGCGTTCCGGAATACGAGAAATTCGATTATCTGGAGCTGGCGGCCATGGCCACCGTGGGCGACATCATGGACCTTCAGGGAGAGAACCGTATTCTTGTAAAAGAAGGACTTAAGAAATTCCCACATACCCTGAACTATGGCTTACAGGCCCTGATGCGTGCGAATGATCTTAAGGACCGCATCACCGCTTATCACATCGGCTTTGTGCTTGGACCATGCATCAACGCCAGCGGAAGACTGGACACCGCAGCCAGATCTCTGGAGCTTCTCATGGCCGAATCCCCGGATCGCGCAGCAGAGATCGCAGGCGACCTGAAAGCCTTAAACGAGAGCCGAAAAGCCCTGACGGAGCTGGGCAAAGAAGAAGCTTTTCGCCTGGTGGAGGAGACCGACCTTAAAAACGACAGAGTTCTGGTTGTCTTTCCTCCTGACTGTCATGAGAGTCTGGCAGGCATCATAGCCGGAAAAGTGAGAGAGAAATACAACAAGCCAACCTTTGTACTCACCAGAGCAGAGCAGGGAATCAAAGGCAGCGGCCGCTCCATAGAGTCCTACTCCATGTATGAGGAGATGGTAAAGTGCAGCGAATACATGACCCAGTTCGGCGGTCATCCAATGGCAGCGGGACTTTCCATGAAAGAAGAACAGATTGAGGGCTTCCGAAGAAAACTCAACCAGGTCTGCACTTTAACAGAAGATGACCTGAGTCCAAAGATCACCATAGATGTGCCTATGCCTATCAGCTATGTGAACAGAAAAGTTATCGGGGAGCTGTCTCTTCTGGAGCCTTTTGGCAAGGCCAACACAACGCCGCTCTTTGCCCAGAAGGATGTTCAGGTGGTGAGGGGAAAAGTGATCGGAAAGAACCAGAACACAGCCCGCTTCCAGCTTCTGGACAGCGCCGGGAACTGCATAGATGCCATCCGTTTTGGAGACGGCCCGGAGTTCCTGAAATATGCACAGGAAAAGGGCAGAATATCTGTCACATATTACCCGGAGATCAATTCCTTTATGGGAAGAGAGACCCTGCAGGTAACAGT
>JAGHUU010000166.1 GCA_018064695.1 Candidatus Blautia equi
GTTTTTACTGTTTTGAAGATTTTTCTTCAAGAATTTAATGTAAAGAATTTTCGAGAATCGTATGTGTTTCACTATTCAGTTATCAAAGGTCTTTGCTGTCCGTTTCGCGACAGCCAGAATAGATTATCACAATCATTTCTGTTTGTCAACAACTTTTTTAACTTTTTTTGAAGTTCTTTTTCAGTTGCCCGCCGCTCTCGCGACAGCTTTGCTAGAATACCACCGTAATATCTATTTGTCAACACTCTTTTTTATATTTTTCCGGAAGAAATTAAACTCTTTCAGGACTTTCTCCAAAGTACTGGTAAAACATCTTTGCAAAGCAGTTGATGCTTCTGTAACCTGCCATCTGCGCTACCTCCTGCCAGGTTGCCATTTTGCTGGCAAGCAGCTTTCTGGCATTCTCCATTCTGGTCATATGCACCAGACGGTTCAGGTTCAGTCCTGTATGGACTCTAAGCTGGAACATAAGATATCCCGGCAGCAGATCAAATTTATCTCCCAGAGTGACTGCGTTTATATCCTCCTCATAATGGGTACGCACATAGCTTACCACCTGACCGATCCGCTCTTCGTAGTCTTTGGCCACCTGCTCTGCGTATGCAGAATACGCTTCAATGTTCTTTCTGGCTACGGCTAAAACCTCAGAGGCATTTCTGCTGGTGTAGATATGGGAGATCTCCTCCACAAGGTCTCTGCCCTGGCTGAAGGCCTCATCCTGGAAAAGTGCCTCCAGAACCTTGCCGAAAACAAACTTCACATACACAGCGGAGAAAAGAGAAGTATCCTGATACTTGGATTCCAGCATATTGAAATGTTTCCACAATGGCTCGGAATCGATACGTGTCACATCGTGGGCGATTTTCTCAATGAGTCTGTGATCCATGATCTCTTTTCCCGTGACGGCCAGCTCTGCCTCCTCACTGGAGAAGATGTGATCCTCAATATGATAGAATTTGCTCTCCATCCATCGTTCCAGCTCCCGCAGCATGAGAGGCAGATTCTCATGACCTGTAAAGCGCTCGCTGACCGCCATATGAAAACGGGTCGGATAGCGCAGCTTCAGGAACGTATAGATATGATTGGCAATATAGATGAAATCCGCTTTCTCATCGCGCAGAAGTACAATGGACTGGCGCACATTGAGGTTCAGGAAAAAGATCTCTTTATTCAGCTCTTTCTGGATGTCTGCTTCCAGTGCCTCCATGTCCCTGTCGAAAAAGGACTGGTTGGCCTCAATGAGGATCATGCAATGCCAGCTGTCCCATATTTCCTGCAGTTCTTTATAATCCGCCGGATCCGTCTCCGCGGCATTCAGATAATTGGTCAGTTCATATCTTTGCTGTAAGTTCATATGCATTCCTCTTTTATCCAGAATAACGATCGCAATCTCTGGCCACAGGCAGACTACGTCACTTTTCAGTTTACCAGATTTTCGCCTCAGCGTCTACAGGAAACCGCCTCCTGACCATTCATATCACGTCTTCCGGGACAAAAATTTCTGAAAAAACCTCTTGATTTTCTGATAGGTTTTCTATATAATACATATTGTTTTGGATGGTTTCCCGAGTGGCCAAAGGGGACAGACTGTAAATCTGCTGGCAACGCCTTCGGTGGTTCGAATCCACCACCATCCACGCAGAGCTCATTCTTCGGAATGAGCTTTTTTCTTTTTCAGAATACTATGCAAATAAAAACATCCGGAACCAGCTGTGGTTCCGGATGTTTTTATTTATCGTCATTCATTATTTTTATGATATAAAACGGTTACGCTGTTTGCCGGCATATGGGCTTTGATCACACCTGCCACAGCGTGTACTGTCGCAGGCTCTGTGGTGAAGCCGTCTTTGTGGGTGAGCATAATACGCTGCAGATCGGAATTCTCCAGTCGGCTGATACCGGTCTGCCATACGTTGATCTCCGCGTCGCGGGCAACGTCTTTATTATTCACAAGCACAATGATCTGCTCATCGTAGGAGAACCTTCCATAGCAGAGGCCCTGATAATCATTCCAGAGGAATTTGAGGGATCCGTCGTTTAAGATCTTATAGTCCTTATGGATGCGGATCATGGCTTTATGGAATGCGATCAGATCCTGGTCCTCGTGGCCCCATGGGTAGGTACGGCGGCTGTCAGGATCGGTAAATCCGCAAACGCCTGCCTCATCTCCATAATAAATGGTAGGTGCACCCGGCCAGGTCATCTGCATGGCTACCGCTTCTCTCATGACAGCTACATTGATTCCCTCGGAAGCTGCTGCTCCGCCGGCAGAGGAGATACGGCCCACACGGCGGTTGGTTCTGGTGAGGAATCGGGAGTGGTCATGGTTGGAGAGCTCGTTCATAGCTGTGTAAAGCGCAGACATATGAAGGGAGCGCATGTGATTTCGCATAGCGCCGATGAAGGCTTCGCTGTTTCCGTAGAGGTCGTCGCGCTTCTCATCGCTGTGCTTTTCCATACCGGTCAGGAACCAGGTGATAGGTTCCATGAAGGCATCGTAGTTCATGACGGTATCCCACTCATCTCCTAAGAGCCACTTTTCCGGATTTCCATAATGCTCGGCCAGAATGATGGCATTTGGGTTGGCCTCTTTTACTGCTTTTCGGAAGTCCTTCCAGAATTTATGGTTGAACTCGTTGGTGTGGCCCAGGTCTGCCGCAACGTCAAGTCGCCAGCCGTCTGCATTGTACGGTGGGGAAACCCAGCGTCTGCCTACGTTCATGATGTACTCATAAAGCTCCGGAGACTCCTCGTAATTCAGTTTTGGTAAAGTATCGTGAGCCCACCAGCCGTCGTAGCTGGTATTATATGGCCAGCGATCCTCATGGAATTTAAAGTATTTTCTGTATGGGCTGTCTGCAGAAATGAAAGCACCCGGAGCATAGCCCTCCTGCCCCTCATAGATACGCTCTCTGTCCATCCATTTGTTGAAGGAACCGCAGTGATTGAACACGCCGTCCAGAATGATCTTCATTCCCCTCTTATGGATCTCCTCACAGAGGTCGGCCAGAAGCTGGTTGCTGGCATCCAGGTTTACTTTGCTGGATACACGGGTGATGTATTTCTTTGCATGGGCATTTGTCTTATCGCCATGCCAGAGGATGATATCGCTGTCCTCGATGATCTTTCCAATGTGCGGATCCACATTGTCATAGTCCTGGGAGTCGTATTTGTGGTTGCTTGGAGATACAAAGATCGGGTTCAGATACAGAACATCCACGCCCAGGTCCTGAAGGTAGTCCAGCTTATCCATAATACCCTGCAGGTCACCGCCGTAGAATTCGCGGACACCCATAACAGCAGGGATCTTATCCCAGTCGGTAACACGCTGGCTCACATCGCCGATGTATGCGTACTCACAGGTCACAACATCGTTGGTAGGATCGCCGTTATAGAAACGGTCTGTATAGATCTGGTACATAACTGCGCCCTTGGCCCAGTCCGGAGTCTCATAGCCCGGATATACCTCAAAATCAATACAGTCCTCAGCATCCATGCTTACGCCCTGATAGCTGTAATAACATTTCACCCAGCCATACAGGATTTCAAAATGATAGCGCAGGATCTTGTCAGGCATCTGCACCTGCACATGGTAGTAGTCAAAACCGTTGGCGCTCTTGTAGATCTCCATCTCGTATCTTTGATCGCCGACAATCAGAAAAACCGCATCCACGTTGTTTCTCTGGGTGCGGAAACGAATAGTGAGCATCTCCCCCGCCTGCGGTTCAGCCGGAATGCGGTAGTTGATGCTGCCGTCACTGAAAAAAGCTTCTTTATTGATAACAGCTCTGCTGTTCAGCAGATACTGCATTTTCTTCATCACATCTGTGCTTCTCTGATTCATACGGATCCCCTTTTTCTGTCATTGGTCCTATTTTATCTTATAAGCTGAAAAGATACAACCTGCAATTCTTTCTATAATTGCCTATATTTTCCCCTGTTTGCCAAAAAACGACAACCGCGAAGGCTGTCGTTTTCAGAGAAGTGAATTCTTCTTATGGGGTGTAGCAAAAACTATTTCATGTATTGGGGGTTTTTACGGGTATTATAGTAACACTTTCCCGCAATTAAGTCTGCACAATATTCACAAAATAGTGATGTTGTTTTTATCAATATTACACAAATAAATCTGAGCTTTTGTCTTCAAAGAGAGCTGCAAACTCCTCGCTGTGGAGTTTTTCTTTTTCAATCAGAAGCTCTGCTGTTTTATGAAGGATATCCATGTGGGAGGTGAGGATCTCACGGGCCTCTGTATGGCATTCCTCAATGATGCGGTGGATCTCTCCGTCGATATCGCGGGCGATTCCCTCGCTGAAGGCGCGGGTCTGTGCCAGGTCTCTGCCAAGGAAGACCTCATCCTCGTTATCATAAGAGATGAGACCGATCTTCTCAGACATACCGTATTTCATGACCATAGCCTTTGCGGTTTCCGTAGCACGCTTGATATCGTTGGAAGCACCGGTGGTGATATCTCCAAAGATCAGCTCCTCTGCCACACGGCCGCCCAGAAGGGTGGTGATGTGCTGCAGCATCTGTCCTTTGGTGCTGAACATCTCATCCTTACCCGGCAGAGGCATGGTGTATCCTGCTGCGCCGAGTCCGGTAGGAATGATGGAGATAGTGTATACCTGTTCCATATCAGGCAGTACGTGGAAAAGAATCGCGTGGCCTGCCTCGTGATAAGCGGTGATCTTCTTCTCTTTATCAGAGATGATCTTGCTCTTCTTTTCTGTACCGATGCCCACTTTGATAAATGCATTTTTGATATCCTGCTGTACCAGGAAGGCTCTGTTTGCCTTTGCGGCTGCAATGGCTGCCTCGTTCAGCAGGTTTTCAAGATCCGCACCGGTAAAACCGGATGTGGTCTGGGCGATCTCTTTAATATCCACGTCGTCACCGAGTGGTTTATCTTTGGCATGTACCAGAAGGATCTCTTCACGGCCCTGTACATCCGGACGTCCGACAGCAACCTTACGGTCAAAACGGCCCGGACGAAGAATAGCCTGATCCAGAATATCCACGCGGTTGGTAGCTGCCATAACGATGATGCCTTCGTTTACACCGAAGCCGTCCATCTCAACAAGCAGCTGGTTCAGGGTCTGTTCTCTCTCATCGTGGCTTCCGCCCATGCCGGCGCCTCGTTTTCTGGCTACGGCATCGATCTCATCGATAAAGATAATACATGGTGCATGCTTTTTGCCCTCCTCAAAGAGGTCACGGACACGGGAAGCACCCACACCCACGAACATCTCCACAAAGTCGGAACCGGAAATGGAGAAGAACGGAACTCCGGCTTCGCCCGCTACGGCCTTGGCCATGAGGGTCTTACCCGTTCCTGGAGGTCCCACAAGGATCACACCTTTTGGAATTCTGGCACCTACACTGGTATATTTGCCGGGATCCTTAAGGAAATCCACGATTTCTTCCAGTTCGGCTTTCTCCTCCTGAAGGCCTGCTACATCCTTAAATGTGACTTTTTTCTCGTTTGGCATGCTCATTTTGGCGCGGCTTTTGCCAAAATTCATCATTTTGGAGTTGCTGCCGCCTCCGGACATCTGTCTGTTCATCATGAGGAACAGGAACATTACCATAAGTCCGGAACAGAGGACAGGAACCATAACGGAGAGAAGCATGCTCTCCTGCGGTACATCCATGATCTCTGTAGGTACATGATACTCAGTCAGAAGCTTTTCTACTGTTTTTACATCTGTGACGATCAGTTTTCTTCTGCCAACGCCGCTGATCTCCACCGTTACCGTTCCTGTTGGAACCTCACGGTTCTGATTGATAGTGGCGCTGGTGATCATTCCGTCGTTCAGATGAAGTTCCAGCTGCTGCATGTTGTAATCACTCTGCACGCTCATCTGCGTGCCGAAGTAGAGCAGCGCCGCCAGCACGATCATAGCCAGCAGAAAAAGGAGACCTGATCTGTTACTCTGTCTGTTCACACAAAACTCCTTTCTTCCACGGATCAGTCTTCGTCAAAGCTTACGACACCGATATATGGAAGGTTTCTGTATTTCTGTGCGTAGTCCAGTCCGTAGCCTACCACGAATTCATCCGGGATAGCAAAGCAGCTGTAATCTACATGCACGTGTTTTACTCTGCGGTCAGGTTTGTCAAGAAGGGTGCAAAGGTGGATGCTGGCCGGATTTCTCTGTTTCAGGATCTCAATGAGGTAGCTGAGGGTACGGCCGGAGTCAATGATATCCTCCACGATCAGTACGTCTTTGCCCTCAAGAGGCTCATCCAGGTCTTTGATGATCTTAACAACACCGCTGGATTTGGTGTCAGCGCCGTAGCTGGATACGGACATGAAGTCCATACTTACCGGAACGGTGAGACGCTTTGCAAGCTCGCAGGTAAAGAATACGCCGCCCTTTAAGATGCAGATCAGATGGATGGATTTTCCTGCATAGTCATGGCTGATGCGCTCTGCGATGGTTTTAATTCTGGAATCTACTTCTTCCTCGTCAAGAAGGACTTTGATTTTTTCATTGGTCTTTTCACTCATTTTCCCATTCTCCTTTATACATGATCTGTAAGACTTTCTTAGTAGAAGAGTCTATTTTATACTTCTCACTGATGCGCCCGCCTGTGACCCAGAGGATCTCTGTGTCCAATGCAAGGAGCGGAACTCTGTCCCTTTCCGCAAGAGGTACCTTGGCATCGATAAAATATCGATTCAGTTTTTTGGTCTGGCCCGCCTGATTCATGGTCAGGTGATCCCCCTCTTTTCGGGTCCTGATAACCAGACTACCTTTTATTTTATCATAATCAAACCATTTCGTATACTTTTTTTCTGCAATCTCTTCCCCGTTCCATGGAAAAATATCGGTATAAAATGCCCCGTTCCCCCATAAAACCTCTCCTTTTTCAAGAGGGACCTCCTGCTGCAGGTTTTTATATGCAGAACTGTTCCCGGATTTTTTCTCTAAGAGCAGACCCCCATACACCTTCTTAGCCTTAAGTCCATAGGGCAGATGGACCTCGCTGGAGGTCTCCTTTTCCCATAAATGCAGGATATCCTTCACATGGCCCGCACCAAGATCCTTCCGTTCCCCGGACAGGAGCTCCATGGCATCAAGAACTGCATATCTCTGCAGGATCTCCGGTTCCATCCGGAAAGCTTCTAAAAAAAGAATCGAATTTTCTTCTTTTTTCTGTTTTTCAAGAAGGCGTGCCGCCTGTTCCCGCAAATAATTCTCCGCCTCGGCTGCCTGCAGTGCGGTTTCAGCCAGATGGATGATTACTTTTGGATTCACTTCCTGCTCAAGAAGGGGCAGGATCTGATGCCGGATCCGGTTTCTGGTGTAATGATCCTCAAGATTGGTGCTGTCTGTCACATAGGAAAGGCCCCGTTCCAGGCAATATGCCTCCACCTCTTTTCGGGTCAGGCACAGGATAGGCCTTATGATATCCCCTGATACCGGAAGTATGCCTGCCATTCCCCGAAGGCCGGTTCCCCGGGCAAGGTGGTGAAGGACCGTTTCCGCCACATCGTTTTCATTGTGGGCAAGGGCGATCCGCACGCGGTCTCCCTTTAGTTCTTCCCTCACGCTCTGAAAGGCCTTTTTTCGACATTTTCTTCCTGTTTCCTCCACGCCTTCTTTTGCGGAAACCGCAAGCTCCGGAACAGAATAGGAAAAAAGATGAAACTGCACGCCTCTTTCCGCGCAGAAATCCCGGCAGAACAGCTCATCGCGCATTGCCTCTTCGCCGCGGATCCCATGGTTTACATGGACTGCGTGGATGGTTAGCTTCCACTCCTTACCAAGCCGGATCAGCAGATCGGTGAGGGCAATGGAATCCGCACCGCCGGAGAGTCCTACAAGGATCTCATCACCCGGGTGGATCATGTCATATTCAGTTATATACTGTTATACCCTGCGGTATGTCTCTCTTTCCCCCATGTCGCTCTCTGTTCTCTCTTCCGGTAATTATCTGCTTAAAAAGATATTGCCATGAACCGGCTGCACAAGCGGCTGCCGGTCATGGCAAATGACAGTTCCATATGAATATGATTCAGATATGTCAGTTCTCTTCTTCAAAAACTATCTCGTTGTCTTTTACGAGGCC